>JAICUO010000102.1 GCA_025935815.1 Streptosporangiaceae bacterium | reverse complement strand
TGGGCGTGCTCAAGGCGGGCGCCGCGTACCTGCCGATCGACCCCGACTACCCGCCGGACCGCGTGGCGTTCATGCTCGCCGACGCGGCCCCGGCCGCCGTGCTCACCCAGCGCCGCGTCCGGCCCGCGCTGCCGGTCACCGCCGTCACCACATTCGACCTGGACGACCCGGGCGCGTGGGCCGGCGGCGGCGGCCCCGGCTATCCGGCAACGGCGGCCGTGCGCCCCGATGACGTCGCGTACGTCATCTACACCTCCGGATCCACCGGGCGTCCCAAGGGCGTGCCCAACACCCATCGCGGCATCGCCAACCGCCTGGACTGGATGCAGCGGCAATACCAGCTCACCCCGGACGACGTTGTGGTGCAGAAGACACCGGTGAGCTTCGACGTGTCGGTGTGGGAGCTGTTCTGGCCGCTGCGCTGCGGGGCCAGCCTCGTGCTGGCCACCCCGGGCGGCCACAAGGACTCGGCGTACTTGCGCGGGCTCATCGTCGCCGAGGAGGTGACCACCGTCCATTTCGTGCCATCGATGCTCGCGGTCTTCCTCGAGGAAGACGGCGCGGCTGACTGCCGCTCGCTGCGGCGGGTGGTCTGCTCCGGTGAGGAGCTGCCCGCCGACCTGGCCCGCCGCTGCGTGGCGACCTTGCCCGGCGCCGGGCTGCACAACCTGTACGGCCCCACGGAGGCGGCCGTCGACGTGTCGGCCTGGCACTGCGACCCGCAGGCGCTCGCCGCCGCCGCCCGGGTGCCGATCGGCGCGCCGATCGCCAACACCGCCTTGTACGTCCTGGGCCCGCGGATGGCCCCGGCACCGATCGGGGTGCCGGGCGAGCTCTTCATCGGCGGCACCGGCCTGGCCAGGGGCTACCTGAACCGTCCGGCGCTCACCGCGGACCGGTTCGTGCCCAGCCCGTTCGGCCCGCCGGGGTCGCGGCTTTACCGCACCGGCGACCTGGCCCGGTGGCGGCCCGACGGCACCCTGGAGTACCTCGGCCGGGTGGACACCCAGGTCAAGATGCACGGCCTGCGGATCGAGCCGGGCGAGATCGAGGCGGCCCTGCGGGCGCTGCCTGCGGTCCGCGACGCCGCCGTGATCGTCCGTGAGGACCGGCCCGGCGACCGGCGGCTGGTGGCCTACCTCACGCCCGCCGACACCGACGCGGCCCTGGACGCGGCCCTGGACCACGCCGCCATCCGCGCCGAGCTGCGCAAGACGCTGCCCGACCTCATCGTGCCCGGCGGCTACGTGACCCTGGCGGCGCTTCCGCTCAGCCCGAACGGCAAGCTGGACCGCCGGGCGCTGCCCCCGCCGGTCACCGTGCGCGACGCCAGCGTGGAGTTCGCCGCGCCGGGCACGCCCACCGAGCACGCCCTCGCCGCGATCTGGGGCGAGTTGCTCCAGGTGGCCGGGCTGGGGATAGACGACAACGTCTTCGACCTCGGCGCCCACTCGCTGCTGGCCACCCAGGTGGTCGCGCGGCTGCGCCGGGAATCCGGCCTCCAGGTCGGCGTCATGGACGTGTTCAAGCACCCGACGGTCCGCGAGCTGGCGGCGCTCGCCGACACCCCGGCCGAGCGGCGCGGGCCCCGCGAGCTGCTGCACCGGCTCACCCCGGCCCGCGCCGGGGTGAGCCAGCGGGCGCCGGCCCTCAGCTTCGTGTGCGTGCCGTACGGCGGGGGCAGCGCGGTCGTCTACCAGCCGATGGCTGACGCCCTCCCGGACGGCTGCGCGCTGTGGTCGGTGTCGATCCCCGGCCACGACGTGGGCCTGGATGAGGACGCGCTGCCGTTCGACGACCTCGCCGCCGCGTGCGTCACCGAGATCCTGGCCAAGGTTGACGGGCCGGTCGCCGTGTACGGGCACTGCGGCGTCGGCTCGGCCCTGGGGGTGGAGATCGCCCGGCGGCTGGAGGCCGCCGGGCGCGACCTCGCCGCCGTCTACCTGGGCGGGATCTTCCCGTTCGCCCGTCCGAAGGGCCGGCTGATGACGCGGGTGACCGCGATCGTCGAGGCGGAGCGGATCCGGAGCAACCAGCAGTGGGTCAACTGGCTGATCTCGATGGGCGTCGACATGAGCGAGATCGACCCCGCCCAGGCCCGCCGGATCGTGGCGAACATGCGACGCGACTCCCGGGAGGCCGAGGAGTACTACACCCGCCTGCTCACCACGGGCGCGGGGCGGCTGCGCGCCCCGGTGATCACCGTGGTCGGCACCCGGGACCCGGCCACCGAGTTCTTCCAGGAGCGCTACCGGGAGTGGCACTTCATGACCTCCGCGACGGCGGTGGCGGTCCTGGATGAGGCGGGGCACTTCTTCCTGAAGTACCGGGCGGAGGAACTGGCCGAGATCGTCACGACCACTCACCCGGCGATCGCCGGGGACGCGACCAAGGCACCGCCCGCCTCAGCACCGCCCGCCTCAGCACCGCCCGCCTCAGCACCGCCCGCCTCAGCACCGCCTGCCTCAGCACTGTCCAAGGAGGCGCGCGGGCCGGACGCCACCTGGTGGCTGCACGGCGTGTCCCACTCCGAGCGGCCGGTGGCGACGCCGGGGCCGCAGCCGAGCTTCAGGCGGTTCTTCCCGGTCGCCGCCAGCCAGCTGGTGTCCGCCGTGGGGTCGGCGATGACCGAGTTCGCCGTCCCGCTGTGGATTTACACGACAACCGGGTCGGTGGCCAAGTTCGCCCTGATGGCGGTGGTCGGGCTGGTCCCCGGGCTGCTCGCCCTGCCGGTCGCGGGGGCGCTGGTGGACCGGGCCAGCCGCCGCAAGGTGATGCTGGCCGGCGACACCGCCGCCTGCTCGGTCCAGCTGGCGTTCGGCATACTGCTGTGGACCGGGCACCTGGGCGTCGCCGGGATCTACCCGCTGCTGGCTTGCCTGTCGGTCGCGCTCACCTTCCAGCGCATCGCCTACATGTCGGCGGTACCGCAACTGGTGCCCAAGCACTCCCTCGGGCACGCGGTCGGCCTGATGCAGCTGAGCACCGGCACCGCGCAGCTGGTGGTCCCCATCTTCGCGGTAGGCCTGCTGGCCGGCATCGGGCTCGGCGGCATCGTCGCCCTGGACATCGCCAGCTACGCGGTCGCGATCGTCACGCTGCTGCTGGTGCGCTTCCCCGCCACCATGGCCTGGCGGCGCCGCGAGTCCCTCATGGCCGAGATCACCGGCGGGCTGCGCTACTCCCTGGGCCACCGCGGCTTCGTGGGCATGCTGGCGTTCTTCGTAGTGCTGAACATCTTCCTGGCCCCGCTGATGCTGATGTTCGGGCCGCTGGTGCTGTCGTTCGCGCACCTCGCCGACGTCGGCCGGATCTCGGTGGTGGCCGGCGGGGGCGTCCTGGCCGGGGCGCTGGCCCTGATGATCTGGGGCGGCCCGCGCCGCCTGCGGATGCGCGCCGTCTTGCTGGCCGCGCTGGCCGACGGATGCTTCGCCGCGCTGATCGGCGCGCGCGCCAGCCTGGTCGTCATCGCCATCGGGGTGTTCGGCATGCTCGCCTGGATCACCGTCCTCAATGGCGTCTACACCACGATCGTGCAGGTCAAGGTGCCGCAGCGATTCCACGGCCGGGTCTTCGCGATCCAGACCCTCATCGCCTGGTCCACGCTGCCGATCGGATTCGGGCTGGTCGCGCCGAACGCGGCGGGCCTGCTCAACCCGCTGCTCGTCAAGGGGGGCGCCCTGGCCTCGACGGTCGGCGGCGTCATCGGCACCGGCCCCGGCCGCGGCATCGGGTTCATGTACGTGGCGTTCGGCCTGGCCATCGCGGCGGTCGCGCTGATCGCCATGCGCGTTCCCGCGCTGGCCCGGTTCGACCGCGAGGTTCCCGACGCCGCCGCCGACGACCTAGTCGGCGTGCAGGCCCTCCGTGCCGCCGCTGCTTCCCCGGACCTCCCTTCCCCGGGGAAGCAGCGGCCATCCTCCCCCGCCACCCCAACCCAGAAGACGGAGGCGATCTCGTGACCGAACCCGAGGACTTGCAGCAGGTGGTCATCAACGACGAGGACCAGTACTCGCTGTGGCCCCGCGACACCCAGCCGCCGGCCGGCTGGCGCCCCGAGGGGTTCACCGGCACCCGGCAGGAGTGCCTGGACCACGTCGACGCGGCGTGGACCGACATGCGGCCCCGTAGTACCAGGGAGCACAGCCTGAGGGAGCAGCCGTGATGACCGACCCCGCGCAGGTCAAGCTGGAGCTAGCCGACATGATCGCCGCGGCCTCCGACGGGGTGGTCAGCGCCGCCGACGTGCTGGCGGCCAGGCACCCGCTATCGGCGCTCGGCCTCACCTCCCTGGCCCGCATCCGGCTCATCGACACGATCGAGGATTCCTTCGGGGTGAACCTGGACCTCGACGAGGACCTGTCGTCCTTCGAGCACGTCGACGCGCTCGCGGCCCGCCTGGCGGGCCTGCTGGCCGCCCAGTGACAATGACGCCAGCGACCATGACGCCGGCGACCGTGGCATTCCGCGGGGCGCGCGCTGGCGAGGCCCCGCTCACCTGGGGGCAGCGGCTCATGTGGCGGGCCGTCCACCTGATGGGCCCCAGCCAGTCCTTCCTCAACTGCCCCTGGGTGCTGCCGGTCTACGGCCGGCCTGACCTCGCCGCGGTGCTCGACGGGCTGCGCGCGCTGATCGAACGGCACGAGAGCCTGCGGACCACGTTCGCCGACGCCCCGGGCGGGCCGGTGCAGCGGGTGGCGCGCGACGGCGAGCTCACCGTGCCGCTCGTCGACGCGGGCGCCGAGCGGCCCCTGGCGGCGGCCGAACGGCTGGCCGGCGAGCTGGGCCGGGCGGTCTTCGCGCACGAGCGGGAGTGGCCGCTGCACGCCACCATCGTCACCCGGGACGGCCGGCCGGCGGCGCTGGCCCTCGCCTTCACCCACCTCGCGGTGGACTACCAGGCGCTGGCCCTGCTGTCGGCGGACTGGCGGCGGCTGCTGCGCGGCGAGCGGCTGGCGCCCCCGCCGTGGCAACCCATGGACCAGGCCGGGCTGGAGCAGACCGAGCCGTTCCAGGCCCGCTCGGCCCGGGCTATCCGGTACTGGCGGTCGGTGCTTGAGGACGTCCCGCTGGAGGTGTTCGACCACCCGCCCGGCGAGCCCGAGGAACCCCGGTTCATCGAGGTCGGCATGGAGTCGGTCGCGCTGGCCGTCGCAGCCACCCGGCTGGCGCAGCGGTGGACGATCAGCACGACCAGCGTGCTGCTGGCCGCCTGCGCCACCGAGCTGGCCACCGTAAGCGACCGCCCGCGAGCGGTCATGCAGCTGGTGCACAGCAACCGGCGCGACCCGCGCACCCAGGCCATGGTCGGCACCGTCGGCCAAGATGGCCTGTTCGTGCTCGACCTGCCCGGCACGGACTTCGCCGCCACCTGCCAGGCGGCGCACCGCGCGGCCCTGACGGCCTATCGCAACGCGCACTACGACCCGGCCGCGATGACGGCCATGCGGCAGGAGATCGGCCTGCTGCGCGGCCGGGAACCGGACCTGGACGCGTTCGTCAACGACCGCCGCGACGGCGCCGGGTGGCCGGCCCTGCCCGCGCTCGCCCCCGGCGCGGACCTGGCCCCGCTGACCAGCCAGACCCGGACGTACGTGACCAACGCGTGGCCGGGCGTGCGCTTCAAGGTGTTCTTCACCGTTGGCACCGCGCCCGGCACCGGGCAGCTCAGCCTCATCATCGACACCGCGTACCTGTCTCGCGACCAGGCGGTGTCGATGCTGCTTGACATCGAGGCGATGCTGGTCCGCGGCGCGGCCGGGTAACGGGCGCTGGGTTTGCCTGATGAGCGCCTCGGGCAAGTGCATGCGCAGCATCACCTGGCTGACATTGGCGGGAACGGTTCGCTGGGTGAGCAACGATACGACGATCATCACGGCGAATGCCAGCGGGACCGTCCAGATCGCCGGCTGGCCGAGAAGCACCGCCCCCCAGCCCCTTGCCGCCGCGCCGAGCATCGTCGCGATGATTGCCGCCAGGCACGACCCGCCGCCTATCACGATGCCCGCCGTGGCACCGACCCGGGTCAGCCGCCGCCACCATATCCCGAGCACCATCAACGGGCAGAACGACGACGCCGCGATGGCGAAGGCCCACCCCACCAGGAGGGCCAGCGAGAAGCGGCCGACCAGCAGCGCGGCAATGGTCGCGACCACGCCGGCGCTGATCGCGCACCAGCGGAACGCGTTAACCCCGCGGTTCAGGAAGTCGTGCGACAGCGCCCCGGCCACGCTGACCAGCAGGCCGGACGAGGTGGACAGGAACGCGGCGAAGGCCCCCGCGGCGACGAGCGCGGCCAGCAGCTCGCCAGGCAGCCCGGGCAGCAGCAGTGACGGCAGGGCGAGGACGATGCTGTCAGAGTCAGCGGACAGGTAGAGCTGGGGCGCCTGCATCCGGGTGAGCACCGCGAGCACCGTCGGGAACAGGTAGAAGGTGCTCAGCAGCAGGACCACGATCAGCGTCGTCCGCCGGGCCGCCTCGCCGTCCGGGTTGGTGTAGAAGCGCACCAGGATGTGCGGGAGCCCGATCGCGCCGAAGAACGTGGCGATGATGACCCCGTACGTCGCGGCTAGGGGGTGCGCGCCGCTGGTGCCTGAGGTCAGGAACGGGGAATCCCATGACTCGCCGCCTGCCGACGGTTCCATGGCCAGGCTGACCGGGACTGGAGCACCGGCGGCGAAGCCGATCCGCGTGCCCGCGCCGGCGACGTGGTGGCATGCGCACAGGCGCACCGCCTGGCCGCTCCACGGACGCTGGTCGACCAGGCCGGTCACGGTGGCCTCCGCCGGGCGCGCAAGGGTGAAGCCGGTCGGCTGGGGCATGGTGACGACGGTGGCGTGAGTGAACACCGGGGAACGATCCGGGGCCAGGTTAACGCTGGAGCCGTGCTTGATCGCGATCAGCAGCACGAGCGCTGGGATACCGATCGCGCACAGCTTCAGCCAGTACTGAAAGCATTGGACGAAGGTGATTCCCTTCATCCCGCCCATCGCGATGTTGCAGCTCACGACCACGCCGAGCGTTGCCGCGCCAACCCAGTAGGGGACGCCGAGCACCCATTGCAGCGTGATGCCAGCGCCCTTCATCTGCGGCAGCAGGTAGAACCAGCCGATGACCAGGACGAGCGCGGTCGCCGTCTGGCGCAGACCGCGAGACCCCAGTCGGCCGACCGCGAAATCGGGGATCGTGTACGCGCCGAAACGCCGCAGCGGCGCCGCCACCAGCAGTAGCAGGACCAGGTAGCCGGCGGTGTAGCCAACCGAGTACCACAGTGCGCCCAGGCCTTGCGAGACGACCAGCCCGGCGATTCCGAGGAAGGAGGCGGCCGACAAGTACTCACCGGAGATGGCGGCCGCGTTGAGCGCTGGCGGGACCTGGCGCGCGGCGACCATGAAGTCGTCCGGTGTCCGGGCCACCCTGATGCCGCGGGCACCCACCATGATCGTCAGCAGCGTGACGAACGCGATCGCGCCGATCGCGGCGTCAGGCATCGGGCCGCCGGCTGGCCGGGTCGACGAGGTCAGTGAACCGGACCTCCAGCTGCCGCGCCTGACGGTTGTAGAACCAGCCGACCGCGAGGAACACGGGGTAGAACGCGAAGCCGAGCACGATCAGGGTGAGCGGGACGCCGGCCACGGTGATCCTGGTGACCTCCGGCGCCATCGCCGCGATGACCGGGAACGACGCGGTCACCGTGAGCGCGAGCGTAAGGCACATGAGGGACAGGCCAAGTTGCGCGCGGACGAACGACCTGGCGAACAGGCGACCGCAACTCGTATCGTCTCGCAGGTCGCTTAGCTCGGGAACTTCGTGCTGGACAAGTACCTGATCAGGCCGCCAGACAACCCGCTGCCGGCCGGCTGGCGCCGCGGGACCGCCGCTGGGCTCGGGCACGGTAAGCTCCGCCGCCCGGCGCGGAGGATCCGGTCCCTGACGTCCCGCACGTGGCGGCGGCTGACCGGCAGGGAATGGCCTGCGATCGTCACGGCGTGAACGCCATTAGTCACCGAGAATTCGGTGATGTTCTTGACCTGCACGAGAAAGCCCCGGTGTATGCGGATGAACCCGTATGCCGACCACCGTTCCTCCAGGTGCGAAATCGGTATTCGCACCAGGTAAGCGCTACCGTCGGCGGAGTGCAGGCGCACGTAATCTCCCTCGGCTTCCGCCCAGCGGACGTTCTCGCGCGCGATCAATCGCGTGCGCCCGGCTATCTCAACCGGGATCGTTGCCGACGGGTCGTCGCCCGGCGGATCCGGCTGGTCCGGCGAGCGCCCGAGTGCGCGGCCCAGGGCAGTGCGCAGGCGTTCGCGCGACACCGGCTTGAGCAGGTAGTCGCACGCTCCGATGTCGAAGGCGCGAACCGCGTACTCCTCGAAGGCCGTAACGAAGACGATAGCCGGCGGCGTAGCGAACTTGCGCAGCACATTGCCGAGCTCGATGCCGTTGAGCACGGGCATCCTTACATCAAGGAAAACGACGTCGTAAGTGCGCTCCTGCAGGTAACGGAATGCGTCGCTTGAATTCTGCACGGCATCTACCGGCGCGATCGAGAACCCGCGCAGGAGGTAGCTCAGCTCGTCCCTGGCTGGCGCCTCATCGTCGATGACCAGCGCGGATGCGGTATGTGGGTGGCTCATTGCCCGCTCACCGCCGTGCAGAACTTGGGCAGGCGCAGCGTGACCTTCGTCCCCGCGCCGACCCCGGTCTCTATTGTCAGCCCGTGGTCGTTGCCGAAGGTGGCGCGCAGCCGCTCGTCAACGTTGCGCAGCCCGACCGAATGGCCGCCGGTTCGCCCCGCGAGCACGTCCGCGAGCTGTCCGGGATCAACGCCTGCACCGTAGTCCTCGATCGTGACGATAGCCTCGTGACCCCCGTCTTCCGCGGAAATCTGCAGCCTGGCCGTTCCGGTGAGCCGCTCAAGGCCGTGCCGGATGGCGTTTTCCACCAATGGCTGAAGTACTAGCGATGGCAGCCTCACCGGGAGGACCTCAGGGGCTACTCGCAGGCTGACCGCGAGGCGGTCGCCGAAACGCGCGCGCTCGAGCTCCAGGTAGGTATCCACGAAACGCAATTCCTCGGCGAGGGTGGCGTACTGGCTGTGCTCTCGGAAGGACCACCGGATAAACTCCGCGAAACCGACGAGAAGGTCCCTGGCCCGCTCGGGATCAGACCGGACGAACGACTCGATGGCGGTAAGCGCGTTGTAGACGAAATGGGGGCTGATCTGGGCCCGGAGGAAGTTCAGCTTGGCCTGGACCGTTCGGGTGCGGGAAGCGTCGAGCTCAGCCAGCGCGAGGTGCGTGGACACGAACCTCGCGACCTCGGCCGTGGTCCGCATCAGGGCCGCATCGGCGGATGGGCCGAGCGCCGCGAGCGCTCCGATGACCACCCCGTCGACGGCGATCGGCACGGCGACGCCGGCCCGCATCAGGCAATCACCGCCGTGCGCGCAGCCAAGGTCGGACGCGGACAGCAACTGTGAGTGCCCGGAGGTCACCACGCCGCGCAAGTAGCCGGCGAGCGCCTCGGCGTGCCGGTCCGATCCGTGGCAGGCGAGCAGGCTCTCCTGGTCAGCTATGGCGACTGTGGGGGTGCCAAGAAGCTGGCGCAGGCTCGGCGCGGCCTTGACCGCGGTGTCGTGCGTCAAGCCACCGCGCAGCACGGAGACGGCCTGGCTGGCCGTGTGCAGCACCTCATACGTAGCCCGCTGCGGCGTGCCAACGCGGCGCGAGCTTCGCTTCCAGAACAGCACGGCGCAGGGCAGCGCGGCGGCAACCGGAACGAGCACGATGATAAGGACCGGCATCGCCGCACTATAAGCCCGTGGGCACTTTCGGGGATACCCCCCTCGTTACCCTTCGATAATGTTGCCAGCTCGCCACCGGGATACGGCATGGCTTTGAGCTGCGCTTGCCGTCGGGTTCCAGCGCGCGCCGTCTCGCGGCTAACCGCACCCGCATGACCGCTCGCCGGCGGTACGCGACCGTTCCTCGCCCAATCAAGCCGTTCCGCGCACCATCCGCGGCGTTCATCGCACGGCCGGCGCGCGGCGGCGGCCGGGGCCGTACGTTCCCACGTTAGTACCTCGCCACGTTAGTACCTCGCGCAACGACGCAACGGAGCAAACTATGGCCGACGAAGCCCCTGCTGTCCCCGCCCCCATCGCCGACCCGGCCCCGCTCGGGCTGGCCGCGTTCGCCCTTACGACATTCCTGCTGTCCGCCGCCAACGCCAACTGGATGGGCGCCGCCACCGGTGACTCCTGGCTCGGGTACGCGCTCGCCTACGGCGGCAGCATCCAGCTGCTGGCCGGCATGTGGGAGTTCCGGAACCGGAACGTCTTCGGGGCCACCGCGTTCTCCACGTACGGCGGGTTCTGGATCGGCCTGTTCCTGTGGGTGCAGTTCGTGGCGCCGCACGCCGCGAGCGCCGCCGCCGCCAGCCACGACCTTGGCTGGATCCTGCTCGCGTTCGCGATCTTCAACACGTACATGCTGATCATGTCCACGCAGCTGAACATCGCGGTCTTCGGGGTGTTCCTGACCCTGGAGATCACCGAGATCGTGCTGTTCATCGGGAACTTCACGATGAACTCGTCGGTCGTTCACATCGGCGGCGTTATCGGCGTCATCACCGCGCTGGTTGCCTGGTATACCTCCGCGGCCGGCGTGGCCAACGGGATCGGCGGCCGGATCACCCTCCCGGTCGGGCCCGCCCTCCTGCCGGCCAGGGCGGCCGAGCCCGCGCACACCGTCGCCGCCTAGCGGCGGGGACGCGAGATCCATGTCAGCGACTGACGACGGCCGGTCCTCCCGCGATATCGACACCGCGCTGGCGGAGGACCGGCGGTTCCCGCCCGATCAGGAGTTCGCGGCGACGGCGAACGCGGACGCCTCGATCCACGAGCGTGACTTCGACGAGTTCTGGATCAGCGAGGCCCGGATGCGGATCAGCTGGTTCCGTGACTTCGAGTCCCTTTTCGAGTGGCAGCTCCCCTATGCCAAGTGGTACCTGGGCGGCTCGCTCAACGTTTGCTACAACTGCGTCGACCGGCACGTCGCGAGCGGCAACGGCGACAAGGTCGCCTACTACTGGGAAGGCGAGCCGCTGGGTGACCGGCGCGTGCTCACGTTCGCCGACCTCCAGCGAGAGGTGGTCCGCTTCGCCTCGGGCCTGAGGCTCCTGGGCGTGCGCAAGGGCACGCCGGTCGGGATCTACATGGGCATGGTCCCCGAGCTGGCGATCGCCATGCTGGCCTGCGCCCGCCTCGGGGCACCGTTCACGGTGGTGTTCGGCGGGTTCTCCGCCGAGGCCCTGGCCGGCCGGCTCACTGACATGGAATGCGAAGTGCTCATCACCCAGGACGAGGGCTGGCGGCGGGGCCGCGCCGTGCCGCTGAAGGCTAACGCCGATGAAGCGGTCGCCCGCGCGCCGAAGGTGGCGACGGTGATCGTCTTGGAACGCACGGGGCGGGGCGCCGCGATGACCACTGGCCGCGACGTCACCTGGGCATCGGTCGTCGAGGGCCAGCCGGACGATCCCGTCGCGTGCCCGTGCGAGCCAATGGACAGCGAGGACCTGCTGTTCCTGCTGTACTCATCGGGCACCACGGGCAAGCCCAAGGGGATCGTGCACACCACGGCCGGCTACCTCACCGGCGTGGCGACCACGCATCACTACGTCTTCGACATCAAGCCCGCCACGGTCTACTGGTGCGCCGCCGACATCGGCTGGATCACCGGGCACAGCTACATCGTGTTCGGGCCGCTGGCCAACGGCACCACCAGCGTCCTGTACGAGGGCGTCCCCGACTTCCCCGAGCGGGACAGGTGGTGGGAGATCATCGAGCGGTACCGGGTCACCGTCTTGTACACCGCGCCCACCGCGATCCGCACCCACATGAAGTGGGGCCCGCAGTACGCGCAGCAGCATGACCTGACCTCGCTCCGGCTGCTCGGCTCGGTCGGCGAGCCGATCAACCCTGAGGCGTGGATCTGGTACCGCAAGCACATTGGCGGCGACCGGACCCCGGTGGTCGATACCTGGTGGCAGACCGAGACCGGCATGATCATGATCGCGCCGCTGCCCGGGGTCACCACGCTCAAGCCGGGCTCGGCCACCCGGCCGTTCCCCGGCGTCCAGGCGGCCGTCTACAACGAGGGCGGGGAACCGGTGCCCCCCGGCGCCGGCGGCTATCTCGTGCTCAAGCGCCCCTGGCCGGCGATGCTGCGCGGGCTGTACAAGGATGACGAGCGCTACCGGGCGACCTACTGGAGCCGCTACGACGGCGCCTATTTCACCGGCGACGGCGCTCGCGTGGACTCCGACGGCGACCTGTGGCTGCTCGGCCGGGTCGATGACGTAATGAACGTCTCCGGCCACCGGCTGTCCACGATAGAGGTCGAGAGCGCGCTCGTCGATCACCCGGACGTGGCCGAGGCCGCGGTCGTCGGCCGGGCCGACGAGCACACCGGCCAGGCCATCGTCAGCTACGTGACGCTGAAATCCGGCGTCGCCGCCTCACCCGGCAAGCTGACGGAGCTGCGTGAGCACGTGGCCATGCGGATCGGGCGGATCGCGATGCCGGCCAACGTTGTCTTCACCCCAGAGCTGCCGAAGACCCGTTCGGGGAAGATCATGCGCCGGCTGCTGCGGGACGTGGCGAACAACCGTGAGCTTGGCGACACCACGACGCTGGCCGACCCTGCCGTCGTCGAGGAGATTAAGACCCGGGCCGCCACCGAGGCGTCCACCGAAGAATGACCAAGAAGCGGTCACCGCCAGGCGGCCGCGGCATCAAGGCGCACGTCCGCCCGGCGTGATGGCCGCCTGGCAGTGCGGGAGCAGGCTCTGCCAGCCCGCCTGGTTCTGGTCGCGCCGGGCGCTGGCCGCGCTGCCCAGCCGCTCCCAGCCGCCCGGTATCCGGCTTGCCCTTCGTGACTAGGGTTGAAGCCGGCGGGCAGGAGACAGGCATGGCACGGTCCCCCAACCTGACTCGCCGACGAGCACTGACCGCGCTCGCCACTTTCACCGGCGGGGCCGGGCTGCTCACGGCGTGCACCGCGGCCCGGCCGCGGCCAGCCGCGACGATCACCCGGACCCCGGCCGGCGCCCCGGCGGCGTCGCCCGCGCCGGTGACACCGGCTGCCAGCACACAGCCAGTGAACGTGTACGCGAACATCGCGCCCGGGATGGTCAACCCCGCCTGGGCCCATGACCCGGTCCGGGTCTACGTGCCGAACAGCCTCAGCAACACCGTCAGCGAGATCGACCCGCGCACCCGCCGGGTCATCCGGACGTTCCCGGTCGGCACGGAGCCCAACCACGTGACCCCGTCCTGGGACGGCTCGGTGCTGTGGGTGAACAACACCGCTGGCGGCAGCCTCACCCCGATCGATCCCCGGACGGGACGGTCCGGGCGGCCCATCCAGGTCGCCGATCCGTACAACCTGTACTTCACGCCCGACGGCCAGTACGCGATGGTGATGGCGGAGGACCTGAACCGCATTGTCTTCCGCGACCCGCACACCATGCGGCCGCGCTACTCCATGGTGGTGCCGGCCGCCGGCGTCAACCACCTGGACTTCACCGCTGACGGGAACTACGCCCTGGCCAGCTGCGAGTTCAGCGGGTCCGTGGTGTGGATCGACATGCGCGCGCGGAAGGTCGTCAGCAAGCGCACGCTGGGCAAGGCGATGAGCGCGCCGGTCATGCCGCCGGGGCGCGGGTACAGCATGCCCCAGGACGTGCGGCTGTCCGCCGACGGCGAGACCTTCTACGTCGCCGACATGGCCGCGAACGGCGTCTGGCTGATCAGCGCGAGCCAGTTCCAGCCGGTCCACTTCATAGCCACCGGCGCCGGCACGCACGGCTTCCAAGTCGGCCGGGACGGCCGGCGCCTGTTCGTCTCCAACCGCGGCGAGGGCTCCATCAGCGTGCTGGACATGACCGTCAACCGGGCGGTCCACAAGTGGCGCATCCCCGGCGGCGGCTCGCCCGACATGGGCGGGATCTCCCCCGACGGGACGGTCATGTGGTGGGGCGGCCGCTACAACGGCGTGGTGTACGCGATGTCGACCAGCGACGGGCGCCTGCTCGCGAAGGTCCCGGTCGGATCCGGGCCGCACGGCCTGTGCGTGTTCCCGCAGCCCGGCCGGTACTCACTCGGTCACACTGGCAATTTCCGCTGAGCTCGGCGAGAAGCCCTGAAGCGCACCACAATCTTCTGAGAGAATGCCGGAATTCCTTTCCCGCCAGCCCGCATCACGCTCTTTCCAGGCGCGTTTTATATGTGGTAACGTCCTCGTCACATGTTACCCGGCCCGCTTGAGAAGTGAGGTCATCCGGCCTCGAGGCGGGATGAGGGGGAGGACGGCACATGCGAATCCGCCTGTCTGGAATTGTCATGGTGGCGTGCGCCGCCATTGCGTCCGCCGGATCCCTGCTGGCGGTGCCGGCGAGCACCGCGGCGGCCGCACCGCGGCCGACGTCACGGGCGCCAGCCCACCCCGTGGACTACGTCCCGCTCCGAGGCGCGAAGATAACCCCCTTCGACCTGGCATTTAACAACATGGACTACAACGGCGGCCCGGTAATGCCGTCGAATACCGACTACATGGTGCTCTGGAGCCCGGGCGGCTTGTCGGCATACCCTGCGGGATACGTCTCCGGCCTGCGGACCTACTTCACGGACCTGGCCCACGACAGCGGCGGCCACCAGAACGTCGACTCCGTCTCGGCCCAGTACAACGACCTGACCGGCGCGTTCACCCGGTACCAGGTGACTTTCGGCGGCATCGTGGTCGACACCGACCCCTATCCGCCGACCCAGTGCCCGGCGGCCGCGCCGGTGACCGCCTGCCTGACTGACCCCCAGATCCAGGCCGAGCTCGAGCACGTGACCGCCTCCCGGGGCCTGAAGACCGACCTCAGCCACGAGTACTTCCTGCTCCCGCCACCGCATGTCGAGACCTGCTTCAGCGGCGACCCGAACGAGAGCCCGGCCTTCGGCGGCTGCTCAGCCGGTGAGCCCCTCGACCTCGCCTTCTTCTGCGCATACCACAGCAACACCTCCCTGTCGCCGATGCTGATCTACTCCGATAACCCGTTCGACGCCACCAATCGCCTGTGCCAGGACGGGAACAATCCCAACGGCATCGCCGATGGTGAGATCAACGGCGGACTCAGCCACGAGCACAACGAATCGATCACCGATCCACTCCCAAACGACGCCTGGACCAACGGCGCCGGCCCTAACCAGGGGGAAGAGCTCGCCGATCAGTGCGACGGCGAGATGGGCACCCCGCTGGGGACCGCGCCCAATGGCGCCAAGTACAACCAGGTGATCAATGGCCACTTCTACTGGTACCAGGAGGAATGGAGCAACCAGTCCCATTCGTGCCAGCAGCGGCTCGCGGCAGTGAAGGCCCGGCCGCACGCGATGTTCAAGGTCACCGCGGGCGCCGGGCTGACCCTGAACTTCGACGCCCGCGGCTCGAGCGCGCCCGGCGGTGTCGCTGAATACGTCTGGCAGTTCAACGACGCCTTCGGTGCTCAGACGGTCGAGCAGACGACCCCGACGGTCTCGCACACCTTCCCGTCCGCGGGTGCCTACTCGGTGGGCCTGACCATCATGGCCAGCGACGGCACCTCCACCGGCAACGGCGGCATCGTCACCACCGGCCGCAGCGGGACCACCCCCGGGTTCGGCTTCGGGCCCAGGCTCGCGCTGCCCGGACGGCCAGTGCACTTCTTCTCGCTCGGCACGGTCAGCGCCCAGCCGGTGCTGACCTACCTGTGGGAGTTCGGCGACGGCACCACCGGCTCGGGCCAGTTCCCGACGCACAGGTACCGCCACCCGGGCCGCTACACCGTCAAGCTGGTGATGTTCAGCGGCGTCGGATCGGCGTTCCCCGGAGCCGGCGCCGGCCCCGTGTCCACGCGTTCGCTGATAGTCATCTAAGCGGCGAGCGGGTAGCGGCGGGGGGGGGGGGGGGGGGGGGGGGCGCGGGGGGCCCCGCCCGCCGGGAGGGGGGCGCGCGCGCCCG
>JAICUO010000907.1 GCA_025935815.1 Streptosporangiaceae bacterium | reverse complement strand
GGGGTCACTCATTCCGGGAGTTCCGTGCCGGCCTGCTCGGCCACCATGTAGGCGGCGTACCAGGCGGGCCAGTTCGCGTCGGCCTGCCCGGTCCGCTTCTCATGCTCGCCGTGCGCGGTCGACGCGCGCATCATCGCCGCCGCCAGGTCCGCCGCGGAGGCGTACGTCGTCGCGGCCGGATCGACCCGGCCGGGCAGCCGGGTGGTGACCTCCTGCAGCAGCCAGGTATTGCCGTCAGGGTCGGCGAAGGCGGCGAATGACCCGTAGCTGGCCCCGTCGGGCGCGCGGCCGCTGACCCGGTCACTGGCGTCGGGCGCGAACTGCGCACCGGGGGCGCCGGGATGGAATACCTCGCTGACCTCGGCGCCGTGGGCGGCCAGCTGGCCGCGGGCGGCCTCGACGTCGGTGACGACCAGGTACAGGCCATGGGCCGAGCCGGGCGCGGCCGAGGTCATCTTCGTGCCGAACTGGACCGAGGTCCCCGAGCCGGGCGGCGTGAACTGGACAACCCGGAAGCCGTTGTCGAAGGGGAAGTCCGCGTCGAGCCGCCACCCCAGTCTCTCGTAGAACTCCTTCGCGCGGCCCACGTCGGCCACTGGGATAACGACCACCTCAAGTTTCAGGTCCCCGGCGCTTCGCGCCCCGTCCGCCTCGCTGGTCCGTTCCCCGGTCGTACTCATCGCAGGCCTCCTTGAGTTGTCTGGAGGCTACGCTACGCTGTCGCGGCCCGCGCGTACCAGGGCATCCCGCTGGCTTACTCGTGAACGATGTCGGTGTGATGGCAGAAGTGCACCCGGGACGGGGTCAGCGACCGGACCCGGCCGATGGAGGTCTCCCAGGAGGGCCGGTCGGCGGCCTGGCCGGGTGGCAGCTTCTGGTCCGGCGGCCCGGTGTACTCGCGCGGCGTGTAGGCGGCATCCCCGATCAGCAGGTCGCGCGAGCCGTCGCCGGCCTCGATCACGACGCACTGGTGCCCGGCGGTATGGCCGGGGGTCGCGATCACCTTCAGGCCGGGCAGGATCTCGGTGTCGCCGTCCAGCAGCTCGAACCGGGCGCCCATGAAGTCGAACCAGCCGGACATCGCGGGTGACTCCCGGCGGGCGCGGGCGAGCTCGGCCCGCTGGACGTAGAACGGCGCGTGCCGGAACACCGCGTTCTGGCCGCAGTGGTCGAAGTGCAGGTGGGTGTTGATGACCAGCGAGATGTCGGCGGGGGACATGTCCAGCTCGGCCAGCGCGTCGGCCGCCGAGACGTTGACCACGCGCCAGTCGCTGAGCAGGTCCTGCGGGCCGCCGACGCCGGTGTCGACCAGGACCGCCCCGTCCGGATGGGTGATCACGAAGCCGTGAACCGGCCACTGACCCCGCTCACCGCCAGGCGGAGTCAGCTTGGCCAGGTGCAATCGCTTGACCTGCAAAGGCATGCAAGCATTGTTTCTCAGCCAGGCGGCGAATGCCACCCCACCTGGCCGCGAGCCGAATCCAATGAGGTGCCCGGTGCCCGGCGCGCGCCCCGGCGCGCACCGGGCACCGGTGCTGGCGCTGGCGTTAAGCGGTGCTGGCGTTAAGTGCGCCGTCGTTAGCCGGCGTTCCAGAAGGAGCACTGATGCTCGGCGCCGTAGGTGACGGCGCTGATCGCCTGGCTCTGGTCACCGGGCCGCAGGGACATCAGCCGGCCGCTGGCGTACCGTGGCCAGGCGGGCTGGCCGTGCACCTGTGGTGCCCCGGTGGCGACGAACGCGCCCCAGTACCGGACCATCTGCCGCGACAGCTGCAACTGGGCGGGGGTGAGCTCGCCGTACAGCGAGAAGCCGTTGTTGAAGCTGGGCCACAGGTAGGCCAGCTCCATGGCGTGCCCGGCGCCCCACTGGTATCCGGGGTGGTCGTTGTTGAGCCCCGGCGCGTGCAGGTCGTCGAACTGGAACATGTACGTCCGCGTCGAGGACGCGAACTGGCCCGCCAGGGTCTGCGCGGGGCAACCGCCGATCCCGGTGAGGAAGCCGCTGTCGGTCCAGATGTCCCCGATCTGGTAGGCGGCCGTGTACGGGCTGGGGTAGGAGGCCCACGGGTAGCGGGCCAGTACGTCCGGTGCCCGCGACCCGTACAGCGACGTGATGAGGGCGTCGGCCTGCGCCTGGGTGAAGCCGGTGAAGCCTTGCGCGAAGGTGCGGCCCTCGTTGTGGTTCTCGCCGATGAGCAGCGGAACGTGGTCGTAGTGCCCGGAGGCCACCGCCGAGGCGTCCGCGACCGGCAGTTCCGGGCCGCCGTAGGTGAAGGCGGCGGAGTAGCTGGAGCTGGCGTCGAGCAGCGTCGATTCGGGGAGGGCCCGCAGGCAGGCCGCCGCGGTGGCCGGGTCGGTGCAGCCCGCTTGCTTGGCGAACGCCAGCCCCGCCGCCTGGGCGGTGGCCGGGCTCTGGCTGTAGCAGCTTCCGCTTTCCATGATCGCGCCCCGGAACAGCCCGCGGGCC
>JAICUO010000863.1 GCA_025935815.1 Streptosporangiaceae bacterium | reverse complement strand
AGGAATCGAGCAGGCCCATGGCAGTGAAGACTATGCCCGCCGAGCGCCCGGCGACAGGACCACGGCTATGCCCCAGCTGCCTCCGGCCCGAATCATGTCACTTACGGCAACGAACGCCACGAGGGCGGGACCAAAGTCCGCCGGCAGGTTCCACGTGGTCGGCCACGCCACGACCATCACGCTGCCGGCGTGCTGCCACGTCGCCGCGGAGCGGCCCGAGGTAACGGTACTGAACACGGACGGCAACGCACTTCCGGATCCCTTGGCTCCCCGTTTGGCTCCCATCACGGCAAACTCCCTGGTCAGAGCGAAAAAAACCAGGCGATCCGCTGCCGAACAGCAGCGGGTCACTACAAAACATGCGAAATATCGCCCTGACCTGCAGGAACTAGATAACCCTATGGTGGGGCAGGCCAGCGGAAGGCATGGCAACGCGATTGATCCTGGCGTCCCCATACCGGCTCTGAACTGGGAAGACAGTGCTGGAATCAGAAGGTGAGGTCTTCACGTTTAGGGCTGGCCTGCGCAAAGACGGCTTGGCTGACGGGCTGCCCACAGGTTAAGCGCGTGCTGCCCACGCTATATGGAGTGATCTTCTCCGGTTCTGGGGCTGTGCGGGGCGTCCCGTGCCGGGTGGCGTGGCTGGCGGTTCCAGCGGGGGTCGGCCTCCAGGGCTGCGGTGCCGAGGGCCTCGAGCCGGGTGAGGAGCTCGCGGAGGCGGCGGTCGTTGTCGATCCAGGGGGCGTAGTCGCGGTGCTGGTCGGCGCTGAGCCAGCGGCAGATGGTCTTGGCGGCGACCTTGCGGGTCCACTGCCAGTAGGGGCCGTGGAGGCGGGGCGGGTCGGCGTGGCAGGCGCAGTTGGAGCGGCCGCAGCGGGTGCGCCGTTCGGTGACCGAGCCGGGCAGGACCATGCCCGAGCGGGCGATGGCGGCAAGCTCGGCGGCGATCTTCTCGGCCTCGGCCTGGTGGGCGGCGGCGACACGCACGCTCTCAGGGTGGCATAGGTCCGTGATTCCGGTCATGTCCTACTGTATATGTACAGTGTGACGCGGGCGGCCCGGGCGGGATCGCCGGCGCCCGGGGACGATGACCCGGTCGCCGGCTATATCGCCGGCTGGCGGCCGTCGTCGGTGCCGGCGGAGGCGGCGGCGTTCGCCCGGCGGGTGGTGCCGCTGGCGGAGCCGGGCGGGCGGGAGCGGGCGAAGAACCTGCTGTGGGCGGCGGGCAAGCTGGCTGACTACGGCATCGGGCTGGGGCTGGAGGCGGTGCCGGAGGTGCTGCTGCACCCGTCGACAGCCGAGCGGTTCATCCGGTGCGCCCCGGGGCTGTCGGGCGTGGCGCGGCGGACGCTGCGCACCAACCTGAGGTTCATCGGCCGCCGGGTCGTCCCGCATCTCTACCCGGCCGATGTGCCGCTGCCGCGAGAGCGCGCCAAGAAGCCGTACAGCCCGGCAGAGATCGCCGGGTTCCTGGGGCTGGCGGATGCCCAGCCGACGGCGGAGCGGCGGATGCGCGCGGCAGGGCTGGTCTGCCTGGGTGCCGGGGCGGGGCTGATCCGCGGTGACCTGCGGGATGCGCGCGGCATCGACGTGGCGTGCCGGTCCGGCGGCGTCGTGGTCACGGTGCGCGGCGCCCGGCCGCGCACCGTGCCGGTGCTGGACCGCTACCACGGCCGGCTGCTGGCTGCCGCGCGGTTCGCGGGGACCGCGCTGATCTGCGGCGGGGCCGATCCGGGCCGCCGGAACCTGGCGAGCCCGCTGATCACCGCGCTGGACGGCGGCGGCCTGCCCCGGCTGGACACGTCCCGGCTGCGCGCGACCTGGCTGGCCGGCTGCGCTGGGCAGCTGGGGCTGGCCACGTTCATGCACGCGGCCGGAATCAGCTGCTCCCAGCGGCTCGGCGACCTGATCGCCGGCCTGGAGCCGGCCGGCGAGGAGCAGGCGGTGCGGCTGCTCGGGGGTGCCTGGCGATGATCCCGCTCGCGGCGTTCGAGGAGGTCATCGGCGCCTCCGGCGCCGCGGCGCGGATCGAGGAGATGCTGCCCGCCGGGGCGCGCGCCCGGCAGCTGAGCGTCCGCGCCTTGCTGGCCGGCATGTGCCTGGCCCAGGCTGATCACCGGCCCGCGCACCTGACCCGCGTCCACCAGGCCCTGGTCAGCCTGCCAGAAGACGAGCAGCGGCGGCTCGGCGTCATCGCGGACTGGAAGGACGGGCCGCACCAGCTCACCTACCGGCAGACCGAGTACACCTTCGGCCTAATCGCCGGCGTCCTCGGCAAGGACGAGCCGGACGGGCTGCCCTCCGGCCCGCTGCAGGACACCTGCGATGACCTGCTCGAGTCATCGGTCCCGGGAGAATTCAAGGACGCCAGCACGTCACTGGCGGTGGACTGGACGGACCTGCCCTCCTTCTCCCGGCCCCCGCCGCACGGAACCAGCGACTGCTCCGACCCCGAGGCGTCCTGGGGCCACCGCAAGAACAACCTGCTGCGCAGCGAGAACGAGCTGTTTTACGGGTGGTACCTGTCTGCCGGGACCATGGCCCCCGAGGAGAACGGGCCCGCCGTCCCCGAGCTCGCCCGCCGCGCCACGCTGTCGTCGTGCCGGCATGACCCGGTCCGCGCCTTCGCCCCCGTGCTGACCGCGATGCCCGCCGCAGGGATCCCGCTCGGCGACATCCTCGACGATTCCGGCTACTCCCACCGCGACGCAGATGCCTGGGCACTGCCGCTGCGCGCCGCCGGCGCGCAGCT
>JAICUO010000248.1 GCA_025935815.1 Streptosporangiaceae bacterium | reverse complement strand
TCCCTCTCCTTTTTGTCCCCTCCCCCTCCGCCCCCGCCCCCCCCCCCCTCCCCGACCCCCCCCCCCCCCCCGCGGGGGGGGGGGGGGGGGGTGGGGGGGGGCCCCGTTACCCCCGGGGTCTGGGGGGCCGGGGGTTTGGGGGGCCGGCCCCCACGATCCCCGGGAATGGTGGCCGGCGCTAGCGATTCTTGCGGCGCTCAGCCAGGGTGACGGTGGCGGCGTGCGCACTTGCCGCGTCCTGATCGGCAAGAAGCGGGGGACGTCCCGGGAGCGGTGCTCGGCCTACGACGAGGCCAGCAAGATAATGTGGGGGGCCGGGCGGATCACAAGCCGCGGAATTCGGGGTGATGGTCGTGCCACCAGGCCAGGACCACCCGGCCGATGATGCTGGATCCCGTGATCGGGCCCCAGAACCGGCTGTCGCAGGAGTCGGCCCGGTTGTCGCCCATCACGTAGAACTCGCCGGACGGGACACGGTACGGGTGCTGGCTGGTCGCGTTCGGTATGGGCGGCCCGAGCGGGTCGCTGGCCGGCAGGTAGGGCTCGGCCAGCGGGCGCCCGTTGACGTAGATCGTGTCGCCAGCGGAGTAGATCGACTGGCCGGGTAGTGCGATGACTCGCTTGACGAGGTCGTCTTGGGGTGCGCTGCAGCGGTCCAGCGGCGGATGGCTGAACACCACGATGTCGCCCTCGCGGACGTCACCCGGGCTGAAGAACGCCTTCTGGACCGCGATCCGGTCGCCCACGGCGAGCGTCGGCACCATGGACGATGAGGGGATCCAGAAGGTCTGGAACACGAACGCTCGGGCCAGGCCCGCCAGCAGGATCGCCGTGAGGATCGTGATGGCCGTCTCAGCTAGCACCCGCCTTCGCCGATGACGGCGAGGACGGTGGCCGGCCGGGCTGGTGTCGGCCGGGCTGGCGCCGGCGGGGCTAGTGTCAGCAGGGCCGGACATGTCCGGGTCCCCGGTTGACGGGCTGCGGGTGGCCGGTGGCGGGGACCGCGTCCGCAGCGTGGCTCGCCGAACGGGGCGGGCAGTGCGCGGGCGCGGGCGGCCGGCTCGGGCTGACGACCGCCCGGGCTGGCTGCGTCGAGGCCAGCAGGGCCACGGAGACGCCCAGCGAGCAGACCGCCACCAGCAGGGCGCAGGCCACCGCGCTCAGGCGGCGGCCAGGACGCGGGGTCAGCCACTCCCGCGCCGCGCCGACCAGGTAGCTCCAGGCGATCGAGCGGGCCGGGGTTCCGTCCCTGATCAGCAGCGTGGCCAGCTCGGCCGCCTCGTCGGCGTGCCGCCGCCGCCAGCGGGCCGGGTAGCACCGCAGCGCGGCCTCGACTAGCCGGCTCGCCCGAGGGTCATTCATCAGATGCCCCCCAGCTGCAGCCGCAGCCGCCCGGCCGCGCTGACCCGCTCAAGTGAGTCCAGATGCACGCGAAGCGCCGCCGCTCCCGGCGCGGTAATGCGGTACGGGTGGCGCCGGTCCTCGGCGGGCAGCGATTCGATCAGGGCGAGCCGCTCGAGCCGGTCCAGCGCGCCGTAGAGCGTGCCGGGCCCGAGCTCGACGCCGGCCAGCTCCTTGATGTCCTGGATCAGCGCGTACCCGTGCTTGGGGCCGTCGGCGAGGCTGATCAAGATCAGCACCGACGCCTCCCCGACCCGGCGCAGGATGTCCTGCCCGGCCCCGTCATCCCGTTTGCCCATGGCCTTCCGCCTCTCTAGTACGTTGGCCAATATATCAGTCAACGTAGTAGCGAGGCCAGTGGCCGCCTCTGGCGGCCCTCGATGGGGCGGCGCGGACGCGCGGTCGATAATGGCGCCATGAACGAAGACGGGCTAGAAGTAACGCGCCGCAGCTTGCACGCGGTGGCCGAGCTGGTCCTGGCGGGGCCGCAGTACCGCGCGACGGGCAGGCTGCGGCTGCGCGTGGTGCCCGGGGGTTTCGCCACCGCGTTCGCGCCGGACGTGCGTGTCCAGGGCGCGTCCGTCGAGGCCGGCCACACCCAGTCGCAGATCAGCGGCCAGACCGCGCGGACGCTGGGGGCGCGCCTCGGCATCGCCGCGGGCCGGCCGGAGGGCGCCTACCGGGACGGTTGCGGGGTCGGGGTTGACGAGCCGCTGGCGCTTCGCGCCGACCACGCGGCGGCGGTGCTCGACGCGCTCGCCCTCGGCCACGGCGCGCTGTCCGCGTTCGCGCCCGGCGAGGTGCCGGTCTTGTGGCCGGAGCATTTCGACGTGGCGATCCGGGTGGATGAGGTGAACTACGGCGTGTCCCCGGGCGATGGCCTCATCGCCGAGCCATACGCCTACGTCGGGGTGGGCCAGGTCCCGGCGGGCGACGCGTTCTGGAACGCCCCGTTTGGCGCGGCGCGCCCGCTGCGCGATCTCGATGGCCTGGATGGCACGGTCACGTTCTTCGCCGAGGGCCGCGAACGCGCGCGGTAACCCCATGGCTGCTGAGGACGCGAGGCGGCCGAGGCCGGGCGCGCGGCGGCGGGACAGACCGTGATCTCCTGCCTGATCAGTCGCCATTCCACGCTGGCACGGGGAACAGTGTGCTACTCATGCCGGAACCAGCCAAGTTTCGTTGCTGGCAATGGTCCGGCGCGTGCGGCTCGGAGTCATGCGCCCGGGTTAGCCTGATGCGAGCAGCCGAGCGGGAAAGGAGTGATCGACGTGCGGGCCGGCGCGGGCGATCAATCGCAGGATCGGGCCTGCGCGGCGCATATCCGGTCGCTCAACGCCGAGCGCGGCGAGTGGATGCGCACGCAGCCTGAATGGGAACGGCACTGGGGAGCCCCGGATCCCGGGGGGCTGCGCGATACCGTTACCCGCATCCTGGACGCGCACGGCGTCCTCGACCCGGACGCGGCGGCACAGTTCTCCGAACCAGGTGACCTAGAGGGGAACTGGGCCATGGCGGTACTGGCCGGCTCCATCCGCGTCGCGCGGGACGCACGGTTCACGCTCGACTTTCGCCAGGGCCTGCCGAACGGCGACTGGCCTGCCCGCCTGGTCACCCAGTTCGCGGCGGCCACCGGTGGTGACTGGCAGCCGCGCGGGCTCCGGTGCGCCGGGCCCGGCCGGGGACGCTATCCCTGGGCCACCCTCGACTTCACGAGCGGTGGCCGCCGGCAGCGCTGGGCGCTGCCTGGGGCCGATGACCTCCTCACGGGCATGCTCGACCATATCGTGGCGTTCGCCAGGGAGCAGTTGCCAGGCCGGTTCCTGCTGCGATGGCAAGACCTTCAGGTCAGCGTGGTCTACGCGCCGGCCAGCGCGGTCGACGAGGTACGGGCGGCGCTGCGCGGCTGGCCGTCACCAGCCCAGCTGGTGGCCATGGTCCGCCGGTCGTCCGGCCCGGCCAGCCCCTGGCCGGACAGCCCGGCCGGAAACAGGGTTCGCACCGCCTGCCAGCGGCTCGGCCTGGAAGGACCCGACTACGACATTCCGGCCCCGGACGGCGCACTGCCGCTCCACGAGGCGGCACGGCTGGGCAGGACCCGGATCGTGGCAGAGCTCCTCCGCGACGGCGCCGATCAGCGGGCCCGCGACGGCGCCGGCCGGCAGGCGATCGACCTGGCCACCGACCCGGCCATCCGCGCACTGCTCGCGTCCCGGTTAGGTCAGCGGGCGACGTTGCCGAGGGCGGACTCGATTGCGGTGGGGGCGAGGCCGAGTTCCCGCTCGGTGACACTGGAGTCAACGATGAATGGCCGGTTCCACTGGTAGTAGGTATGCCGGAGTTCCTTGACAGTCACGTCGAACAGGCCCGTCGCCCACAGCGCCAGGTAGGGCACCGATGTCAGCTTCGGCGCGGGCGCTTGGTTCAGCTCAGTGAACCGCGTGGCCAGCTGGCGCACAGTGAGCGGCGGGTTGGTGGGCACCAGCCAGCCACGCCCCCACGCTCGCTCGGTGGTGGCCGCGGTAACGAGGGCGGTCGCCACGTCGCTGACCGATGTCCAGCTGTGGGGGACGTCCAGCTTCGCGGGCACCCATGCGCGCTTGCCGGCCCGCAGCGGCTTGGCCAGCATGAAGCTGAAGATCGAGTTGGCCTCGATGTAGTCGCTGGCGCGCACCTCAGTGGCGCGGATCTTTCCGGCTTGATGCGCCGCGAGCATGTCGCGCCACATGTCGGCGCGCAGCTTGAGCTTGGGCTGCGTGGCGGCCAGCGGCGTAGTGTCGGTGATCGGGCCGTCCACCGGTCCGTAGCCGTACGCGTTGCAGGCGCTGGCCAGCACCGCGCCGTTGCGTTCGGCCGCGCGCAGCATGGAGTGATGCAGCGGCGGCCAGTCGGTGAACCACTGGTGGTAGAGGGGACTCGCGCAGTTGTACAGCGCCACGGCGCCCTCAGTGAGCTCGCTGAGCCGTGCCGAGTCAGTCGCATCCGCAGCGATCCGCTCGACTTCTGCCCGCTCAGGGCCGGTCCCGCGCCGGGTGATCACCCGTACCCGCTCGCCCCGGCTGGCCAGCAGGTTGGCGGTGGCGGTACCTACCGGTCCGGCCCCGACAATCACGTGGAACATTTGATGATCCCCTTACATTGGAGAGCAGTGCTCTCGGTCGAGATCAGTATGCGCAGTTTTCTGCTCTTCGTCAAGAGCGCTGATCTCGAATGTGTGCAACAATCGCTGCATGGAGAAGCGAACAGCTGCCTCAATCAGGGCGCGGGTCCGCGCCGAGATGATCGACGAGATCAAGAGGGCGGCGCGCCGCCAGTTGGCTACCGAGGGTGCCAACCTGTCGCTGCGGGCCATCGCACGGGAGCTGGGCGTTGCCTCATCGGCTCTCTACCGCTACTTCGCCAGCCGCGACGATCTGCTCACAGCGCTGATCATCGACGCGTACAACGCGATCGGCGAGGCCGGCGAGCGTGCCGAGGCGGCGGTCACGGAGCGCCTGGACCTGAACCGCCGCTGGGTCGCGGTCGCGAATGCCTGGCGCGGATGGGCGCTGGCCCATCCGGCCGAGTATGCGCTGATCCATGGCAGCCCCGTACCCGGCTACGCCGCCCCCGTCGACACCGTCGCCCCGGCTAGTCGCCGCTTTCTCGTGGTCGCCACGATCATCCGCGATGGCCGCCGGGCCGGTGTCCTCGCACCTGCCGCTACCCCGCCTGAGCGCCCGCTCATCCCCGCTCCGCTGCGCGTCGAACTGGACGCAATCGCGGCCGCCCTCGACGTCGAGGTCGAAGCGGGCCTTACGGCCCGCGCGCTGATCGCGGTGACCGAACTGTTCGGCGCGCTCAACTTTGAGCTTTTCGGCCAGCTCAACAACACCATCGACGATCGCCGGGCCTGGTTCGACCTCCAGGTTCGGATGATGGCCGACCTCATCGGCCTTCCCCATTGACGGCGGTTCGCATCCGACACTAGAGACGGCGCGAATAGCGTGACACCCGTGCTTCCCGAGGTGAATCTCACGCCTCGCGCTCAGTCGCAACCTGGGGCGCGGGACCGAAACTGAAAGGGGTCAGGCGGCGATGGCGAGGTCACTGCCGCAGTGCCAGCACCTGATGGCATCAACGGCCAGGTCGGCCTGCTTGCAGTACGGGCATGCCTTGGTCGGCGCCGGGTCGCCGAAGACGGTTTGGCCCCGCTTGCGCATGTAGGCCCGGTAGGGCACCACGATCAGGAAGTAGACGACGGCCACGAAGATCACGAAGTAGAGAAGGGCGCCGATGAACGCGCCCAGGTCGATCCGCTGGCCGTTGAGCGTCCACCCGATCCCCTTCCCGGCCGACCCGCCACCCGCTATCGCGTTGATCAGGGGGGTGATGACGCTGTCGGTGAACGCCTTGATCAAGGTGCTGAACGCGAGCGCCACGACAAGGCCGACCGCGATGACGATCAGGTCGCCCTGCATGAGGAAGTTCTTGAAACCGCGGAGCATCCTCGACTCCTTTCGAGATGGCACCAGTGGTGCTGATGGTGTAAGTCCGCTTCCCTCATCCTCCACACTTCCCATCCCTCCCAGCTATATGGCTGTCTCCCTGCCCGGGCTCGTTCGCCGGCCGTCTTGCCCGTCCGCTCAAGAGGCGCGGGCGACCAGCGAGCCGGGCCTGATCGAGGTGATGGTGGTGCTGATCACCTCGGTCTTCGACGCGCCGGTCACCAGGAAGTCGGCGGCCATCCCGGCTTTCGCCAGGTCTTCGAGGTTCTCGAACCTGGATCCGGCGTTGAAGTTGTAGATGTCCCAGAGGAACGACCGGTACCGGATCCGCACCGGCCGGTCCCCGGCTGCGCCAACGGGGCCGATCCAGGCATCGCCGGCCATCCGGGCCCAGAACCTGCCGAGGGTGTAGTGCCAGTCGCTGTTGGTGTCCTCGGTGTCGAACGATCCCCATCCTCGCCCTGCTCCGCCGCTATCCCACGTGGCTGACGCCGCGCGGTCGGGCGGAGTGTGGCGCAGGCCCCGCAGCGCAGCGGCCACGCTGGTCCGGAGCCAAGGCTGAAGCTGCTCCCGGAAGCCGGGAACGTCCTGGTAGACGCCCGCCACCGAGACGGTTAGCGGTGCGCCGCTGGCACTGAGGTAGTGCTGGCCGGCTCGGGCGCAGTTACGGTACCCGGCCGCCCCGCAAAGGCTGAGCAGTCCGGTCATCTCGTCATAGGCGCTCGCGTAGCGGTCCCGTAGGCGCTGCGCCGCCGGGGGCTGCCGCGATAGCAAGCAGGACCCGTCATCCGACTCGGGGCCGCCGCAGGTGGCATAGCTGAACTTCGGGAAAGGGATGTCCCCGGCCGGCGGGGCGACGACCCGCGGCGGTGAGGTGGTGGTAGCCGGAGGTCGCGTCCGGGCCGTTTGCCCGGCCCCGGCCGCGCTTCCCGCACCAGAGGGCGAGCAGGCCACGACGGACAACCCGGCGACGAGCCCGGAGATCCCCAGCATGAGCCAGCGTCGGACCGCCACCCACCCGAGGTTACCCGGCCGGGACGGGTCCTATCCTCGGGCACGAATTTGGCTGGTCGTCGCGGCCCGGCGCGGTGGCACACCCGACAGGTTCGAGACACTACGGGTGAACAGCCCGGCCCGTGACCGGTGACCTGGCGATGCTGGAAGTCCCGCGCGTGGGCGCTGTGCGTGGTTTCCTGGGCGTCATGACTGACAGTGGGCAGGCAGCCCTGGAGATCCACGAGATCACCTTCGACACGAGGGACCCGCACGCGCTAGCCGTGTTCTGGGCCGCGCTGCTGGAGCGCGAGATCCGGCCCGGCGACATGCCGCAAGACGACTCGGTACTGGTGGTGCCGACTCCCGGCCAGCCGGGCCTGTTGTTCCTGCGCGTCCCGGAGGGGAAGACGGCGAAAAACCGCATCCACTTTGACCTGTGGCCGACCTCGACCAAGCGGGATGAGCAGATAGAGCGGGCAGCCCGTCTCGGCGCGTCGGTACTGGATGACCGGCGCCGCGCGGACGGGACCGGGTGGGTGGTGTTCACCGATCCGGACGGGAACGAGTTCTGCATCGGACGCAGTGCCGCCGAGCGGGCGGCAAAGCGTCCTTCGGCTGGGAAACCCGGGGAATGACCCGCCGATCGCGGCAAGGAACGGCCACTGCCCGGCCGCCCACCGGGTTGAGCTGAACAAGTACACCGTGAACGGCACCTCCACGTCGCACGCGGTGAAGTCGCCGTCGATCTCCTGCCCGGTCATCCAACGGTCTAGATCGCGAGCAGGTACTGCGTAGCCGGTGATCGCCTGCTCCTGGGACTGGCGCTTGTGCCTTGTTGGTCTGGGTTCGCAGCCACGCGCAGAACTCGCTGATCTGCATCTTCCGCAGCTGCGGCGGAGTGACCTTCGCGAACGGCAACCCGCTCACAGCGGCGCCCGAACCTCATCCTCGTCAGCCCGCGACGGAGGCAGTACCTGGGACATGGTCGAGGTCCGCAGCGTGCTCTGTGTCGACGTGCAGGCCGGCGCCGCTTCGGCTGCGCACGCAAGGGCAACAGGCGGCGGGGTTCTTGCGGCCGCTCCGGCATGCCGGACCTCCTCCAGGCATCCGCCGGCACATTCATGACACACCGGAGACACCCAATCATGCACCGTAATATCAGGTATGCGAGTCCGGTAGCCGTCGTCCCTGCCCCGGGGGTAGTGCGGCGGTACCAGCGGCCAGGTGTATGACGCCTGGCCACCATCTGCTGGCCGAGGCGGCCGATGATGACCACGACCTCGAAGTCGCCTTACTGGGCCATAATTACGCGAATGTGCTGCAGCGGGACGGCTCAGTCCGGCCACTGATGTCATGCTTTGCAGCTGATCCATGGTGCCTTACATCTCAGGAGGCTTCGATGCCGGTACCTGACTTCCAGTCGTTGATGAGACCGACCTTGGCCGTGCATCAGGACAACCAGCCGCACACTTCGGCGAACCTGCGCGATCGCCTTGCTGACCAGCTCGAAGTGAGTGCCGAAGATCGTGCCGTAATGCTGCCAAGCGGTCGGCAGTCGGTGTTCTCCAACCGGGTGGCGTGGGCCGTTACCCACATGGCTCAGGCGGGGTTGCTCGGCCGGCCGGCACGCGGTGTCACGCAGATCACCGACCGCGGAACCCAAGTCTTGGCGCGACATCCAAATCGCGTAGATATGAGGGTATTGAGCCAGTTCCCCGAGTATGAGGAGTTTCGCGCCCGTACGAAGCAGCGGAAGGGCCAGCCACCGCCAGGCCACCAGGAGACCCCGCACGGTAGCCGTGACGACCTCTCACCTCGTGAGGCCATTGAAGATGTAATCGATTCAGCCCACTCTGCTGTGGCGGCCGACCTTCTAGCCCGGGTCCTCAAGCAGTCCCCCGCGTTCCTGGAACAACTGGTCCTCCGGCTGCTCGTGAAGATGGGCTACGGAGGCCTGGAGACAGCCACCGAACACCTAGGAGCCCCAGGCGATGCTGGACTAGATGGACTGATTCGTCTTGACCGGCTGGGACTGGACGTGGTCTACGTCCAGGCCAAGCGCTACACCGACACGACTGTCGGCCGTCCAGACATTCAGGCCTTCGTTGGGGCGCTCCACGGCGTTCAGGCCACGCGCGGGATTTTCATTACTACGTCTCGTTTCAGCCGTGAGGCTCGCGAATATGCCGAGCGTGTCAATGCACGGCTTGTGCTCATTGACGGCCCGGAGCTTGCAGCGCTGATGATCGAACACGACTGTGGTGTAGTAGTTGAAGAGTCATTCGTTCTCAAGCAAGTAGATGATAACTTCTTCGAAGAAGCATAATGCGCATACTGCCGCGTGTAATGCGTTAGATGAAGTATCTGTCACTTGGCGCCGGTCGCTGTTTGGCTTGCGAGTCCGGTATCGGTCATGATCCGCTGGACGGTATCTCTGAGAGATGTTTCTGCGAAAGCGATGCGCTCAACGCCGCCGGGAGCACGTCAAGTCGCGATACCAGATGGCCATCTAGGCCTCGCCGTACTTGGTTGCCTCCGGGTTGTTCGCCGCGTCGTGCTTGTTTTTGTTGGCCCTTTCGATGGATAGATCACGCCGACTCGTCGGTCTTGCTGTGGCCACGACCACTCAACGCGGTCAGGATGGCACGCAACACGGCCAAGCGGTGCGCCCGGACGGCACCTGCGTCAGTCTGTCCGTCAGGCAAGTCCTCCAGGGCCCTGCGCATGGCTGACGCGGCAAGCACACACAACACAATGCGAATGATCACGCCGGTCAGTGTGGCCACTGCTGCGGCCAGCACGGCGATTGCCAAGTCGGTTGAGGCGGACTGGAAAGCCGTGATCACATCCATCGCCGTTCACCCTTGATTTGAGGGGTCTCTTGAGCGGGTCCAGCCTTCTTCTTATGACGGCTTCCCCGGCGCATGTCCAGGGACTCGTGGCTGCGCGCCGCACAGCAACGAGCGCGCACCTGCGCGCCTATCCAACCGGACCCGTCAAGGGCCACCATGAACGCTATGACTGACGGCAAGAGCCTTAAGAGCCAACTGCCCCACCCCTACAACCAGGACCTGTCCAGCGTGTTGACGCACTTCGACCGGCGTACCCCCTTCAGCCGACAACGGCTAGCGAACGACCCGGTGACCGCCGCTTACATAGCCGCAGCCATGCGACTGGTGGGCCGCCACCTGGGACCCGGTCCCGAGCGGACTCCGGTTGACCCGAGGGACGAGAACTCCCTGGCCCGCCCCCTACTGAGTGTTAACGGGTCCGCTATCCGGCAGACTCGTTGCGAAGTGGCCGCCGGCAGGTGAGCACTCTGGCCCCCTGGACCCTGGAGTCCTTGAAAAAGACGGTGCCCCTGCCGGTGACCGGGAGAGTTGATCGCTGCTGGGATGTCGTGCCCGCCGCTGGCGTGAGCACTGTTTCATTAGGGCGCTGATGGTTCTCCCGCTGGCTGCTGACACTTTTAGGCATTGTTGACGGGAGCGCGAGTGCGGCTGTTCGTGGGTGATGACTGGGCTGAGGACCATCACGACGTCGAGGTGATGGACGCGGCCGGGAAGGTGCTGGCGAAGAGGCGGCTGCCCGAGGGCGTGGCCGGGATGGCGCAGCTGCACGAGCTGGTCGGGCGGCACCTGGGCGATGACGCGGACGGGGCGGAGGTGGTCATCGGGATCGAGACTGACCGCGGCCCGTGGGTCGCGGCGCTGGTCGCGGCCGGCTACCGGGTGTTCCCGGTGAACCCGCTGCTCGCCTCCCGGTACCGGGACCGGCACGGCGTGTCGGGAGCGAAGAGCGACGCCGGCGATGCGCACATGCTCGCGGACATGGTGCGCACCGGCTCCCACCAGCTGCGCCCCG
>JAICUO010000880.1 GCA_025935815.1 Streptosporangiaceae bacterium | reverse complement strand
CCCTGGGCGTGCGGCGCGGTCCCCCGCACCAACGTGATCAGGCTCGCCGTGACCTCAGCCAGCGGCGAGACGATGAAGCGGCCGCCCGCGAGGGTGTCCGCGCTGACCTGCCACCAGCCCATCGTCGCCGCTCCCGTGCGTGATGTTTCGCCTCCACGCGAAACATTACGCTCCTGGCCCGGCCCGGCCGAAGCTGGACGGCGTGCGCACCTACACCGAGGTCTTCCGGGCTCCTGAGTTCACGGCGCTGTTCGCGTCGTCGTCGGCCCAGGTGGCGGCGTCGACGATAAGCGGGCTGGCGATCGGCACGTACGTGTACGCGCGGACCAGGTCGCCGCTGCTGTCCGCCCTCGCCATGTTCGGGCCGTCACTGGCGCAGCTGGCCGGCGCGTCCGCGCTGCTGTCGGCGGCCGACCGGCTCCCGCCGCGCGCCGCGATGGCGTGGATCTCCCTCGCCTACGGGCTGGGCACGGCCGCCCAGGCGATCCCCGGCCTCCCGGTGGGGGCCATCTTCGCGATCGCGGTCGTCCTCGGGGTACTCAACTCACTCGGCGGCGGGGTGCGGTACGGCCTGCTGGCCGAGATCTTGCCCGCCGAGGGTTTCCTGCTGGGGCGCTCGGTCCTCAACATGTCCGTCGGCTTCTTCCAGGTCTGCGGGTTCGCGACGGGCGGCGTCCTGGTGGCGTTCTTGTCCCCGCGCGGCACGCTGATCGCCGGCGCCGTCCTGTACGCCGCGGCCGCGGCCGCCACCCGCTTCGGGCTGCGCCGCCGACCGCCCCGGGTCGCCGGGCGGCCCTCGGTCAGCGCGACCTGGCGGGCCAACCGGCTGCTGTGGTCGTCGGCGGCGCGCCGGTACGTGTTCCTGGCGCTGTGGGTGCCGAACGGGCTGATCGTCGGGTGCGAGGCGCTGTTCGTCTCCTACTCCCCCCGGCACGCGGGGCTGATGTACGCGTGCACCGCGCTGGGGATGCTCGCCGGGGACACCGTGACCGGCCGGTTCATTCCCCCCGGATGGCGGGAGCGGCTGGGGCCCTGGCTGCGGCTGCTGCTGGGCGTCCCCTACCTGGCCTTCATCGCCAGCCCGCCGTTGCCGGTCGCGGTGGCGGCCGCCACCGTGGCGTCGGTGGGCTACGCGGCGAGCCTGCTGCTGCAGGAGCGGCTGATGGCGCTGGCCCCCGGCGAGCTCAGCGGGCACGCCCTCGGGCTGCAGTCTTCCGGCATGCTCGCCATGCAGGGCGTCGGCGCGGCGCTGGCCGGGGCGGCGGCCCAGTGGACCTCCCCGGCCACGGCGATGGCGATCATGGCGGCGGCCTCCGTCACGGTCACGCTGGCGCTGGCGCCGGGCCTGCGCCCGGTCGCGCTGGCGGCCGAGGCCCGGTAACGGTTCGCGACGGGGTACTCGGTAGTTCCCCCTACGCGCGCGGCTCGCCGGCCGCCGCCGCGCCCCCGGGAAGGCCGGGTCGCCGGCAATTCACCCGATAGCGGCCCGCGCCTGGCTGCTCGTAGCGTCGAGGCATGTCTCACGTACGCACACCGCCCACTCCCTGATGACCGCGCGCCCGCGGCCGGCGAGCAGGACCGAGGCGGTCATCGTCGGGTACGCGGTAACCGTCTACCTGCTCTTCCTGGCCGTGCTCGGCTACTCGGCGGGCTTCTTCGCCGACGCCGGCGTGCCCAAGGGGATCGACCAGGGGCCGCGCGCCGCCTGGCCCGCCGCGGCGGCCATCGACGTCGCGCTGCTGGCGCTGTTCGCGGTTCAGCACACGGTGATGGCCCGCCCGTGGTTCAAGCGCGCCTGGACCCGGGTCGTGCCGGCCCCCGCGGAGCGGTCGACCTTCGTCCTGGCCGCGACCCTGGCCCTGGCGCTGCTGTTCTGGCTGTGGCGCCCGATCGCCGCAACCGCGTGGCGGCTGCCGGAGCCAGCCGCCGGCGGGCTGTGGGCCGGCTACGCCGCCGGATGGCTGGTGGCCCTCAGCGCCACCTGCTTGATCAGCCATTCCGACCTTTTCGGCTTGCGCCAGGCCTGGCTGCACGCGCGCCGCCAGCCCTACCGCGCGCCGCCGTTCACCGAGCGCGGCCTGTACCGGCGGGTCCGGCATCCGCTGATGACCGGGTTCGTGCTGGTGTTCTGGTCCGCGCCTACGATGACGGCCGGGCACCTGCTGTTCGCGATCAGCGCGACCGGCTACATCCTGGCTGGCATCGCGTTCGAGGAACATGACCTGGTCCAGAACCTGGGCGCCACCTACACCGCCTACCGCGCCCGGGTGCCCGCGCTGATCCCCCGGCTACGGCCGTGAACTTACCCTCGCGCCCACGCCGGACCCCACGCCCGGCCCCGCCCGCGCCCGCCGAGGCGGCTACCGGCGGATCACCCTGTCCCGCTTCGTGGCGGGTCGGCAGGCAGCCAGGTCATGCGGCGGACAGAGGGGACCGCGAAGACGGCGAGGGTGCCGAAGGCCGCCCAGGCGGCGCCGAACCCGAGCACGGCGCGCGCGCCGACCGCGGCCGCCACCGGCCCGGCGGCCGCGAACGCGACGGGCCCGAACGCGAACGCGCCGACCAGGTTGAACGATCCCACCCGGGACAGGGCCTGCTCGGGGACCCGCTGCTGCGTCACGGTCGCGTCGAGCGCGCT
>JAICUO010000833.1 GCA_025935815.1 Streptosporangiaceae bacterium | reverse complement strand
TAGGAGTCCTTCATCGTGAACTCGCGGACGCGCATCAGGCCCGCCTTGGGGCGGGGCTCATCGCGGTACTTGGTCTGGATCTGGTACCACGTCTGCGGTAGCTCACGGTAGGACGTCAGCTCATTGGCGAGGGTCGTGACGACCTCCTCGGCCGTCATCACCAGCACCAGCTCAGCGCCCTTGCGGTCGCGCAGCCGGAACATCTCCTCGCCCATCACCTCCAGGCGGCCGCTGCGCTGCCATACCTCGGCCGGGTGCACGGTCGGCATCAGGACTTCCTGGGCGCCGATCCGGTTCATCTCCTCGCGGATGACCTGGATGACCTTCAGCCGAACCCGGACGGCAAGCGGCAGCAGCGAGTAGTGCCCTGCCATGAGTTGCCGGATGTACCCGGCCCGCAGCAGGAGCCGGTGGCTGGGCGCGCCCGCGTCCGCGGGGTCCTCGCGAAGCGTAGGGATGTGCATGGTAGACCAACGCATGCGGGAAGTCTATCCTCGCGCGGCCCCGACCTCGTTGCCGTTTTATCCGGCCGCCTTACCCCGGCCGCGCCCCCGCTGGCTCCCGCTCTCGAAACGTGATAGCGAAAGTTTGCAGCGGAAGCGCGGATCAGAGCATTTGCCCAGTACCACGTCCGTATACTGCCCGCGTGATTAACGCGAACCGCGTGGCCGTCATCATGCCCGCCTACAACGCCGAGGTAACCCTCGCGCGGACGGTGTCGGAGCTTGACCGGAGCGTCATTGACGACATCGTGCTCGTCGACGACGCCAGCACCGACCAGACGGTGCCGCTCGCGCGCAAGCTTGGCCTGGACACGATCCGGCACGAGGTCAACAAGGGCTACGGCGGCAATCAGAAGACCTGCTACCGCCGCGCCCTGGAGCTTGGCGCTGACATCATCGTCATGGTGCACCCGGATTACCAGTACTCCCCGCGGCTCGTGCCCGCGATGGCGTCGATGATCGCGTACGGGGAGTACGACATGGCGCTCGGGTCGCGAATCCTCGCGCAGAATTCGATCGCCCGGGGCATGCCGGCCTACAAGTACGTTTCCAACCGGTTCCTCACGCTCACCGAGAACATCCTGCTCGGCCAGAAGCTGTCGGAGTATCACACCGGCCTGCGGGCCTTCAGCAGCGAGCTGCTCTCCGCGCTGCCCTTCGAGCGCAACTCAGACGACTTCGTATTTGACAACCAGATCATTGCCCAGGCAATCACCGCCGGGGCACGGATCGGCGAGGTGTCCTGTCCGACGCGTTACATGGAGGAGGCGTCGTCCATCAACCTGCGCCGGAGCGTCAAGTACGGCTTCGGCGTGCTGGGGACGAGCGCTGACTACTGGCTGCACCGCCGCGGCCTGCGCCGTTGCCAGTACCTCGACTTCAACCCGAAGGACATGCCCGGCCGGCCGGAACGCGACAACGCGCCGGCGGCTGATGAGGTAACCGTGCCGGAGTCGGCGGCCGGCTCAGCGTAGCCTGGACCCAGCGGTTACCAGGCCGACCCGGTATGAGGTAATGACGGATGGCTAAGTCCACGAACGTGGCCGATCCGCCGCCCGCAACGGAAAGGAGGCAGCGCTTGACCATCACGAGCTTCGGGTTGCTGCTCTTCGCCGTGCTGTCGGCGGCCTCCGGCCAGCTCCTGCTCAAGCACGGCATGCAGGTCGCGACGGCGCGCGCGCACGCGAGCGGCGGGTCCCTGATCATCGCGGCCGCCACCTCGCCGCTGATCATCGGCGGCCTGGCGATCTTCGCGATCTCCGCGGTGGCGTGGCTGGCGACCTTGGCCAAGGTGCCGCTGAGCGTCGCCTACCCGTTCAACGCGCTGAGCTACCTGCTCATCCTCACCTTGAGCGCCGTCCTGCTGCATGAACGTACCAACCTGCTGACCTGGGCGGGATCGGTCGTGGTGGTGTCGGGACTCATCATCGTGGTGTTGTCGCAGAAGTCCTGAAGGGTGATCACGTGACGGCGATAAGCCCGACCCTGGCATACTCCCGCGTCCAGGCACCTGCCGCCAGCCATTGCGCGTGGTGCGGACACGAGTTCGGCGATCCCGACGAGCGACTCACCGGCCGGACCCAGTGCGCCCAGTGCGGCGTCGCGACCACGTCCCCGTGGCCGAGCGACGCCCAGCTCAGCGCGGCCTACGGAGACTGGTACCGGCCCGCCGAGGGGCGGTTCTCCGGCCTCGGGGACACGATCCTGCGGCGCATGCGGGCCACGCTCGCCACCAAGCTGAACCGCGCCCTCCCGCCCGGCCCGGTCCTGGACGTCGGCGCCGGCGACGGGAACCTGGCGCGAGCGTTCAAGAAGCTTGGCCGGCAGGCGCTCGGCGTCGACCCGTACGCCGCCGCGAATCACCCGGACGTGCGCGCCGCCCGGCTGGAGGACATCGACGGCCAGTGGTCGTCGATCATCTTCTGGCACTCCCTGGAGCACCTGCGCCAGCCCGTCCAGGCGCTCCGGCACGCCGCGACGCTGCTCGCACCCGGCGGCGTCCTCGTCATCGCGGTGCCCAACGCCGCCAGCGCGCAGGCGCGGGCATTCGGCGACCGGTGGCTCCACCTTGACGTGCCGCGCCACCTCGTCCACATCACCCCGGAGGCACTCGTCTCGGTGGTGGAGTCGCTGGGCCTGACGGTCGAGCGGGTCAGTTACTCACGCGGCGGCCAGGTGCTCTTCGGGTGGCTGCATGGCCTGGTCACGCGGTTTCCCGGCCACCCTGACCTGTATGACGCGATCCGCCGCCCCGACGCGCGCCAGGCGGCCCAAGGACCCGTTTTCCGGCTATACGCCCTGGCCGCGGGCGTGGCCGCCATGCCCGTGGCGCTCGCCGCGTCCGTCATCGAGGTCGCCCGCCACTGCGGCGGCAGCATCTACGTCGAGGCTCGCCGGGCCAGCTAGCTCTTCGGCCCCTTGCCCATTGGCATCCTCGGCAGGAGCCGGGTGAGCAGGTTCGCCTTGTAGTCCAGGACCAGCCAGGTGCTGCCCACCGGGTAGATGGCCGCCGGCTTGCC
>JAICUO010000854.1 GCA_025935815.1 Streptosporangiaceae bacterium | reverse complement strand
GCGGTGATCTGGCTGCCGGCGATGTAGCCGGGGATGGCGGGGCCGGGTACGTTGCTCGCCAGGAAGTCGACGTGCTTGAGTATCCCGCCCACGTAGCCGACCGGCAGCATGTTGAGCGCCCCGGCGATCGCGCCGGTGACCGACAGCGACGGCTCGTTGCGGACTGCCTGGGTGACACGGTGCACGCCGCGCACCCGGGCACCCGGATCCGGCTCCCCGGCGGGCAGGATCACCCGCTGCAAGGTGATCTTGTTGCCCCATCCCGTGTCGTTTCCGTTCCGAAGGCTGATCGGGACGACGGCTCGCAAGGAGGTGACGGGTGCGCGGTGGACCAGGTGGTACCGGCGCAATCCCCCGGTGACGGCGGCCAGGTACGCGTCGTTGACGGACCCTCCGCTGGCCTTGGCCGCTGACCTGAGCGCATCCAGCGAGACCTCCATCGCCGCGAGGTGGCGGATGGTCGCCCGCTCCCGCATCAGGAGCGACATGGCGCCGGAACTGGGCGCCGCCGTGCGGTAGACGGAGCGGGCCATCGCGACGGTGCCCCGGGCCGCGCCCAGGGGATCGCGCGCGGACCGGGCCAGGGCCGGGACCGCCGCCCCGGCTCCGCGCCAGGCCAGCCTGGTCAGCTGCCCGGTGACCTCACCGGCGGTGCCCGTGACCAAGGCCAACTGGCCCCGCTGGTCACCGTGCGGCACCGGGGGCATCTCACCCAGGTCGGAGGGTTCGCGCTGCGCGTCGGCGATGGCCTTCAGTATGCGCATCCCGCCCACGCCATCGGACAGGGAATGGTGGAGCTTGCCGACGAGCGCCGCCTGCCCGCTCTTGCCGCCTTCCACCAAGGTGAGCTCCCAGAGCGGGCGAGCACGGTCGAAGGCGTCCATGGCCGACTGGCGAGCGAGCTCGAGAACCACGTCCCGGATCCGTGACTTCCGGGCGCCGATCCGGCGCACATGCCAGCTCAGATCGAAGTGCGGATCGTAACTCCACCGCGGGGCGACGAACGGCAGCGGGGAGTCGATGACGCGCTGGCGCAGCGAGGGCATCAGCCGTGACATCCGGTCGACGCGGCCGAGGAACGCCTTCCAGTCAGGGGGGCGGTCCAGCCAGATGACGATGACGATGGACGCCCTGAGCACGGGATCGCGCTCCATGTACCAGGAGAACGCGTCGCTCGCACCCATGCGAGCACTGCCCGGGGTCGTCATCTCACGATCATGGATCATCGCCTTCCGGGCCGGGCAGGGCTATTGGTCCCGATGAGCCAGGACTGGTCAGGGACCCTGAAGGCCTGACCCTACCGCGGCGCGATCGCGCCGGTCCGGAACCAGCTGGTAGCACCGTCAACTGCTCGCGGGCGACGCGTCAGTGAACGTGGGCGGGCGGCGCTCGAAGAAGGCGGCGGCCGCCTCCCGCTGGTTCGGCGTGCCGGCCAGCGCCTTGATCTCCCGCCGCTCGGCGGCCAGGCCCGCCGCCGACCCCTCGTCGAGCCCGAGGTTGATCAGGCGCTTGGCGCCGCGGACGGCGTCCGGGCTTTGCGCGGCGATGGCCTGCGCCAGCTCCAGCGCGGTGGCGGCCGGGTCGTCGCTGAGCCGGGACGCGAGCCGGATGCGCACCGCCTCCTCGCCGGACACCTCGCGCCCGGTCCAGATCAGCTCCTTGGCCAGCTCCGGGCCGACCAGCGGCGGGAGCAGCACCGTCGCGCCCATGTCGGGGACCAGGCCCCAGTTGACCTCGCGCAGCGCCAGCCGCGCGCCCGGCGCGACCACCCTCATGTCGGCGCCCAGCGCGAGCTGCAGGCCGGCGCCGTAGGCGACGCCGGACACGGCGGCGATGACCGGGACCGCGAGCTGCTGCCACTGCCAGACCACGAGCTGGCCGTCGTGGACCAGCCTGCCCCGCGCCTCGGTGAGGCCGGCGAGGCCCCCGGCCTGCGCGCCGTCCCTCATCGCGGCAAAGTTCGCCAGGTCAAGGCCGGCGCTGAACGCGCGGCCGCTGGCCGTCAGCACGACGGCGCGCGCGTCGGGGCGGCCGGCCAGCTCCCGGCCGGCCTGCGCCAGCGCCCGGAACATCGCCAAGTCGAAGGCGTTCAGCTTGTCCGGCCGGCTCAGCCGGACCTCCCAGACGTGCCCGTGGCGGTGCAGTTCGACCCGTTCCTGGCTGCTCACGCGGTCCCTCCTCAGGAAATACCTGACCTTACCGGCAAGTTCGCCTGCATGGCCCGCCGCAAATAACTAACTCTGCTTATCAAATGAGGCGGCCCTCCGGTCTTGCCGGGCCACTGGCGCTCATCTAGCGTCGGGGGTTGGATGATCTCTGGCCGCAAATCCCGACGCGGGCCAGGTCTTATCGAGGAGACCGTGACATGGGCGTTAGGTTCCTTCTCATTGCTAGCGCGAGCAGCCTGGTGATTGCCAGTGCCGCGCTCGCTAGCCCGGCGATCGCCAGCCCTGGTGACGGCGTCCCGCCGCCCGCGGACCGCATCGCGGCGACGACCGCGACCTTCAACGCGATCGAGGCGAAGATCGCCGCCGGGACATCCCTGCGACTGCGGGGGTTCCCGGATGGGACGGCGCAGTCCGACATCATCGACTACGGCGTCAACGACCTGTGGAAGAAGGGAATCGACGGCGCCGGCGTGACCGTGGCTTACGTGGTCACCAACCCCGACCCCGGCCTGGCGGCCAGCATGGCCAGCTACGACACGGCGATGAACCTGCCCCCGGTGAACATCACCGACATCGCCCTCCCGGCGCCCGCCAGCCCGTCCTTCACTTGCCAGGTCGAGTGCAGCACGGGCGAGGACCGGCTCGACGCCGAGGCGATCCACTCGATGGCG
>JAICUO010000722.1 GCA_025935815.1 Streptosporangiaceae bacterium | reverse complement strand
GCTCCACTTCAGCGCGTTGTCGACCAGGTTGCCGATCGCCCGTTCCAGCGCGTCCGGATCGCCGCGGACCAGCGTCGGCCGGCAGTCAAGCTCGCACCGCCCGGGAGCCCGGCTGGCCGCCCGCGCGGCGGCGCGCTCCGCGACCAGGTCCAGCCGGACGTCTTCGACGTGGAACGGCGCCTGCCCGTAGCGGGCGAGGTCGACCAGGTCGTTGATCAGCACGCGCAGCTCGCCGGCCTCGGCTAGCGCGGCGGCCGCCAGCGTCGGCGAGCTGGGGTCATCCGGCTGTTCGGCGAGCAGCTCGAGGTTGGTGATCAAGCTGGTCAGCGGGGTGCGCAGCTCGTGCGAAGCGTCGGCGACCAGCCGGCGCTGCGCCCCCACCGATTCATCCAGCGCCGCCATCATCGCGGCGAACGCCTGCCCGAGCCGGCTGATCTCGTCCGCGCCGGGCGTCTGGATCGGCGCGGACAGGTCGCCGGTGGCCCGGATCCGCTCGACGGTCTCAGTGAGGCGGCCGACCGGGCGCAGCACCCGGCCCGCGGCCAGCCGCGCCACCACCGCCGCCAGGATCGCGCCGCCCGGCACGAGCGCCACCAGCAGCCAGCCCAGCGCCGCCAGGGTCGCTGTCGCGTCCGATTCCGGCTGGGCGACGCGGACCAGCGCACCGGGACTGCCCGGGAACTGCGCGGTGTAGATGCGGTACAACACCCCCGCGTGGGCCTCGTCGTGGAAGTACGGCTTGGCCTGCCCGGACGCCACCTGCACGTCGTGGGCGGTGACGTCGACGAACTGGCTCGTGGGGCCGACCGCGGCGTCGGGCACGATCTGCAGCTGGGTGCCGCCGAACGGGACCAGCTGCCCCATGGAACCGGACTGCTTGAGCTTCACCGCTATATCCGGGGCATTGCCGGCCACCTGCACCAGGGACGCGTCGTACCTGCCGCGCAGGTTCGCCTCGACCGTCGGGTAGACGACCGCCGCCACGATCGCCAGCGTGCAGAAGACGACCACGCCGACGGCGATCGCCACCCGCGCACGCAGCGTCATCCCGGCTCCCGCAGCACGTAGCCGATCCCGCGGACGGTCTGGATCAGCCGCGGCTCGCCCATCTTCCGCCGCAGGTAGCTGACGTAGACCCACAGCCCGTTCGATTCCGGGCCGAAGTCATACCCCCATACCGACTCGAAGATCTGCGTCCGGGACAGCACCCGGCCCGGGTTGCGCAGGAACAATTCCAGCAGTGCGAATTCGGTCTTGGTGAGCGGCAGGCGCATGCCGCCGCGGCTGGCCTGGCGCGCCGGCATGTCCAGCTCGACATCCCCGAACCGGAGCCGGTCAGCGCCCGCGCCGCTGCGCCGCAGCAGGGCGCGCAGCCGCGCCCGCAGTTCCTCAAGCGCGAACGGCTTGGCCAGGTAGTCGTCGGCGCCGGCGTCCAGCCCGGCGACCCGGTCGGAGACCAGGTCCCGCGCGGTCAGCATCAGGATCGGGGTGTCGTCGCCGCGCGCCCTGATCGCGCGGCACACCTCGATCCCGCCCGGCTCCGGCATGAGCACGTCGAGCACGACGGCGTCATGCCGGAGCCGCAGCATCGCGGCCAGCGCGGTGGTGCCGTCGGCGGCCGTGGACACCTCATAGCCGTCACGGTGCAGCGCGTGGGTGAGCGCGCTGCGCACCGCCTCATCGTCGTCAACCACGAGCACCCGCACCACGCCAGTATCCCGCAGGTTCCCTAACCGGCCGCCTCCCGTTCTCGTCACTTGCCTCCGGTGCCCCGGCTGCCGCCGCCGAGGCTCTCCTTGGCGTGGCTGAGCGCGTCGCGCAGCTGCCCGGCGCTGACGCCGAGCGAGCGGGCGGCCGCCGCGAATGACGGCGACGCCGGCTCGGCATGGCCCGCCGCGAACATCGGCGCCAGCGCCGCGCTGACCCGGGCCGGGCTGACGTTCAGGCGCCCCGCTACCGCCGCGATCATCGCGGCCTGGGCCCGCGCCGCGTCCGGCCCGGAGTCCGCGGATTTGGCGCCACCGGGCTTGACGCCGGGCGTGGGCCCGCACGCCTGCCCGGCCGCCGCGAGCGCCTGGTGCACCCGCTCCTGCGCGATGCCCAGCGCGTGGGCCAGCGCGGCGTCGAGCTGCTGCTGGGTCACGTTGCCGCTGCCCTTGGACAGCGAGGTCTTGACCGCGGCAATCGCCTGGTCCAGGCGGGCCGCCGGCACGCCGAGCTGGGCGGCCAGCTCGGCGTCGGTGGTGCACTTCCCGCTGGCGGACGCGGCCGCCTTCGCGGGGGCGCCGGGCTTGGCGCCGCTCGTCGATGCCACCGCCGCGGCGCTGCTACCCGCCGCCGCGAGGGCCGCGGTGACCGCCGCGGCGGCAATCACCCTGGTCCGGTTGTGCATGCGAATCCTCCTTGGGCTCGTCGCTTGCCCCCAGGGAATCAGGTGAGACTCACGCCTGCCGAAACCGCTACTTAACCGCGACTTAGAAACCTAGCGCCGCTCATCGGCGGCCTGCCCGAAGGCGGCGATGAAGGCTTCCTGCCCAGGCGTCTCGACTGCCTTCGCGCAGTAACCGGACCGTACCCAGGCGACGGCGTCCGGGGCCGGGTGGCCGGCCAGGACCGCCAGGCACGCCAGCGCCGTCCCGGTCCGGCCATGACCGCCAAGGCAGCCGACCTCCACGCGCTGTCTCGCCCGGGCCCGCTCCAGGACGGCCCGCAGCGCCCCGGTCACGGCGGCGGCGTCCGCCGGGACGCCGAAGTCCGGCCAGTCGGCATGGCCGTGATCCCAGGGCGGCTGCCAGCGGCGGTCGAGGTACAGGCCGTAGTCGGGGACCCCGGCGCGGGCGTACGGGGCGGCCGGGTCAAACGACGCCGCCGTCACCCCCGTGCCGTCGGGCAGCACGACCAGGTCCAGGTGGCGATGTGCCTCGAACACCGGGTGCGCGTGCTCGTCGTCGCCGCCCCCGGCCGGCTCGGCGCCCGCGTCCCAGTAAACCCCGCACTCAGCGCACGCCACCACCCGCCGGACCTCCACCACGCCCCCCACCCTAACCGCCGAGTCCCCCGGGCGGCGCGGGCTGCTCGCGTCAGCGCCCCTCCGGAATACTGAGTTCCGGCGACGGCCTGCCCATGACGGAGGGAAACCCTAGATGAACGTCTCAGGTGGCGGATGGGCGAACGGCACGTTCGCCAACCCGGTGATCGCGGGCTTCCACCCCGATCCGAGCGTCTGCCGCGTCGGCGAGGATTACTACCTCGCCTGCTCCAGCTTCGAGTACTTCCCGGCCGTGCCGGTCTTCCACAGCCGGGACCTCGTGCACTGGAACCAGGTCGGCAACGCCCTCGACCGCCCCAGCCAGTTGTCCCTCGACGGCGCGGCGTCGTCGGGCGGCGTCTACGCCCCGACGCTGCGCCACCACGATGGCCGGTTCTGGCTGATCACCTGGAACGCCGCGCGGGCCGGCACCGTGCTGTTCACCGCCGCCGACCCGGCCGGGCCGTGGTCGGACCCGGTCTCCCTGCCCGCGGTCACCGGCTTCGACCCGGACCTGGCCTGGGACGCGGACGGCCGCTGCTGGTGCACCTACGCGGGGATCGAGCAGGTCCTCATCGATCCGGTGACCGGGCAGGCGCTCGGTGAGCCGCGCCGGCTGTGGCCCGGGACGCCGGGCGCGCAGTTCCCTGAGGCGCCGCACCTGTACCAGGTCGGTGACTACTGGTACCTGCTCATCGCCGAGGGCGGGACCGAACGCGGCCACTGCGCCTCGGTCGC
>JAICUO010000776.1 GCA_025935815.1 Streptosporangiaceae bacterium | reverse complement strand
GCCGACGCGGATGTGTACGCGCGGGTGACGCCGTTGGCGGAACGGGCCCTGGGCATCCTCGGGCTCCAGGACGGCGTGTTCCACATGGAGGTCTTCGACGACGAGGAATCCGGGCGGCTCGTGTTCAGCGAGTGCGCGGCCCGCCGTGGGGGCTCCTTCCTCGAGGAGCAGATCATCGCCAAGTTCGGCGTCAGCCTGGCGGAGGCGGCGGTACAGTGCGCGCTGGGAATACGGCCGGAGATCAAGCCCGTGCCGCAGCCGGGCGTGTTCGGTTACGTCTTCCTGCCCTACACGCCGGGCATCCTCTTCTCGGCCCCGTCGGCCGAAGAACTGGCCGAGCGGCCGGGCGTGGAGTACGCGATGGTGGAGTATCCGGTGGGCTTTGCGATGTACCCAATGAACAGCACCCTCGACAAGGTTGGCCAGGTGCTACTGTTCGCCGACTCCCGGGAGGAGCTGTTCCAGCGGGCCGATGAGGTGGTGACCTGGTTCGGCGAGCGGACGGTCATCGTTCCGCCGAAGGCGAGCGCGCGTGAGCTGAGGCAGTGGTACGCGAGGCATGTCCCCGACGGGAATCGGGCCACGTCCGCGTGGCGGCGAGAGCTAGTGCGCCCGGCCTCGCCTGTCGGGACGCATTAACTCGACGGGAAATGTGCCCTCAGCGCAGTCGTGCCACCACCTGATCGGCCTGCGCCAGCGTGACCGGCATCCGCAGCTCGCTCACCGGGACCGTGCGGATGCCGCCGTCGAGAAAGATCACCTGGTCCTTGGTGCACCCGCGCAGTTCGGGGTAGCGCGCCACGATGGCGTCCTGCTCGCCCTTCTGCTGCTGGAGCTGCTGCTGCGCCAGGCCCGCGCGGGCCTGGACGGCCGGGACGACCTTGTCCTCGAAGGCCTTCATCATCCGTCGCCCGATGGCGCGGCCGGCGAATCCGAGGGCCGCCCCCATCACCGCCCCGCCGATGTCGTCGACGATGTTGTCACCGGAGAAGTCGGAGTCGCGCCCGCTCCGGTTGCCCCGCAGCCGCGGGTCGGGGCCCTCGACGTAGTCGTCGTCGCTGTTGCGCCGGCGCCGCCACGGGAACTGTCCCTGGCCGGGCGGCTGGCTCCCGCCCCCGGGCTGGCCCTGGTTCGGCGCCTGTCCCTGGCCCGGGAACTGCTGCTGGGCCGGCGGTTGCTCCTGGCCCGCATGACCGCCCGCGCCCGCGGGTTGTCCCGGGCCGGGGGACTGCCCCTGGGCCGCCTGCCAGTCCTGGCTGGCGGACTGCCCGAAGTAGTCCCGGACGGGGAACTGCCCGTAGCCGGGTGCCTGTCCCTGGCCGGGGGCACCGCCCGCGCTGGCGGACTGTCCCCCGGCGGCGGACCAGCCCTCGCTGGCCGACTGGGCCGGGTCCGGCGGCTGGCCCTGTTTCGGGTACTGGCCCTGTTCCGGGTACTGGCCGGGGCCGGAAGCTGAGCCGGGAAAGCCGAACTGCTCGCTGAGGCGCTGGAAGGCCTGCCCCCGCGCCCCATTCATCATGTCGAAGAGCTCGCGGGCGGTCCGCACGTCCGTGCTGCTCCCGCAGTGAGGGCAGACGGATGCCCCAGCCTGGTATGCCACGCTCCCATCATGCTCTCCCGGTGGCCTTTCCTGACAGGCTTATCCGTTCCGTATTTAGCTTTACTGTGAACGGTGCGCGATGGCGTGCGCGGCCGCGCGCGCGGCGAAGGCGTGGCGGTCCTGAGCTGCTGCGGGCGCGCTGGGTTGTGGAGCATGCGGACGGTCGCCGTCGCCCAGTGAGATGATGCCGGCCGCAACCCCCCCGGGTTTGCCGTACTGGGCCCCCGTGATGACGAAGATGAGGCCGGGGTCGTGCGTGCACCCTGGGCCGTCCATCGGAATGGTGAACCGGCTGTACCCGGCCGGCATCGGCGATGAGAGCCGTGTCCACTTTCCGGGGTTGCCGAGGTCGCGGTTGATGAAGAAGTCCTGATCGTCGTTGGCCGTGACGACGATCGTTCCGTTCCTGCCCCCGGAGTCCGACCACGACACGACAGGCGAGGCATTCGGGGCGTAGCCGTCCTGGTCGAGAAGCGGGATGTCCTTGGAGAAGCGGAACGACTCCGGGTCCGTCGCGATCCGGTAGTGCACGTGGTACGTGTAGTTGGCCTGGTCGGGGTTGGCGGGGTCGACGGGCGCCCCGAACTCGTAGGTCATGATCCACAGGTGCCCGCTTAGTTGCGCCACGGTGGTCATGCCCGGCCGCTCGGCGTAGGTGGTGCCGGTCGCGTCATTGACGACCGGGCCCCACGTGCGCAGGTCCGTGCTGGTCTGGTGGGCGAGCTTCTGACCGAAGTTCGGGTCGCGCTGGTCGGAGTAGTAGCAGATCAGCTTGTTCTTGTGCAGCAGCAGGAACGGCTCCCACACCGGCGTGGCGCCGTTGGTCGTGTCGGGCGGTCCGCCCTGGGCCACCGTGCTCAGGAACTCCCAGGTGAGGCCGGCATCCGTGCTGGCGTACAGCTGGATGTTGGTGCTCGCGAACGGGAACGGCTTCGTGAAGTCGAACGGCCAGTAGTTGCACGAGAAGAGCAGCGTGCCCTTCGGCAGGCCACCGAAGGCACGCGGGAGCTCGTACAGATACGGCTGCAGATAGATCCCGGCGGGCGCGTCCGCGCCGAGGACGCTTCCCTGCTGCACCCAGGTCTGGCCGTCGTCTTCGCTGCGGTAGAGGGGAAAGGGCGAACGCGCAAAGCTCTGGTAGGTCGCGAGCAGAGGGCGGGGCTGTCCCGGCTTCGCAGTGCTGAGGCGCACCGCGCGTGCGTACGTCAGCCCAGTCCCGTCGTCGGCCACGACCTCCACCGGGCCGAACGGAACCACCTTGCACGGCTGCCCGGGGTTCCCCGGCGCTGCGAATGCCGGTGCGGCCAGGCCCGCGGACGAAAAGCCCACGACCGACAGCCCCGCGGCGGCACCGACGCCGATGAAGGAACGACGCGACAGCCCGGACGGGCTGGTGCCCGAATCGCCTCCGTGCGATTCTCGGCGGTTGTGCATGATTACCTCCTCATTGAAGTAGGCAACCTGGTGGGGCGGACGTCAGTGTCCGCGAGCCGCGCAGGGGCAACGACGCGACAGTATCAACAGGTTTCCTGTCGAGACAAGCACGGCTCCGGCCAGAAGAAGCGGCCCGGCGCCGTCCGGCGAGGCCATTCTCGCGATGCATACCCTCACCAGAGAAAACGCCGCCGCGCTCACCCTGAATGACGCGCATTCTCTGGGGGACCAACATTCGGTCTTTCTGAAAGCAGCGGTTCCCCCGGTTGATCCGCGAGCTTGCGACAGTGGCGGCGGTAGCGGCCGGGGGGCTGACCGTGGTGCCGGGTGAACGCGCGGGAGAAGGAGTATTCCGAGCCGTAGCCGGCTCGCCCGGCCACCACGGCGATGGGCTCGTCGGTGTCGCGGAGCCATCGCGCCGCGAGGCTCAGCCGCCACCAGGTGAGGT
>JAICUO010000554.1 GCA_025935815.1 Streptosporangiaceae bacterium | reverse complement strand
GCAGATGATGCGGCTCGGGCACTGGGTGGACATGGCCGCGGCACTGCACACCGCCCTGGAGGCCGCGCAACGGGTCGCCGACCCCGTCGGCCAGGCGCTCGTCCACTACGAGGTCGGCTACGCACGCTGCCGGCTGGGCGAGTTCGAAGAGGCCGACCACAGCCTGCGCAACGCGGTGCGGATCGCGACTGGCTCCGGTGACCTTGCCAGCCTCGCCCTTGCCCACCATGGGATGTGCCTGGTCTATGACCAGCAGGGCAGGTACGCGGAGGCACTGCCGCACGCCCGTGAGGCGCTGCGGCTGCGCAGCTCGATCGGCGAGCCCGCGGGCGTCGCCTACGCGGAGAACACCGTCGGCTGGATCTACGCCAACCTCGGCGAGCCCGCCGAGGCGCTGCGGCACTGCCGGCGTGCCCTGGAACTGCACCGGGAATCGGGCAGCCGCAGTGGCGTGGCCGACACGCTGGACAGCATCGGGTTCGCGCACGAGGCCCTCGGCGAGCACGAGGCGGCCATCGACCACTACCAGCAGTCGGTGGCGTTGTTCCGCGAGATCGGAGACCCGCGCGGTGAGGCGACCGCGCTGATCGGATTCGGTGATGTCCAGCTGGCGGTCGGCGAGCTGGATGGGGCGCGGGCGAGCTGGGAACTGGCGCTCAGCCTCGTCACCGCGATGCCCGGCGGGGACAGCGGTCCGGTCCGGGGCAGGCTCGCCGGGCTGCCCGCGAGCCTCAAGGTCGCCGTGAGCGATCACGGGACCGGAGCAAATTAGCCTCTAACCCCCTGGCCTGCGATGACGACGCGCGCGGGACGGCGCGGTTCCCGCTTACCAGCCATCGCCGGCCATAGACTCCCGGCGACGCCAACAGGCAAACGCACGCGAGCGCAACGGGGGCCGGCATGCGGAGCAAGGCGCGATTCTTGCCATCGGCGGTGTCGGTGGCGCTAGTGACGGGGACCGCCGTCCTGGGCATCACCCAGCCGGCCGCCCGGGCGGTCACCACCGTCGGCCAGCCAGTGCCCGTGATCGTCTTCCTCAGGTCCCCGGCCGGGTCCCAGCAGACAATGGCGCCCTACCTGAGCCAGGCGATGCGGGCGGGCGCCACCGGCGTCATCCGCTACCACCTCCTGAACGCGTTCGCCGCCACGATGCCCGCCGCGGCCGCGGCCCGGCTCGCCGCCAGCCCCGGGGTCGCCGGGGTGATCCCGGACAGCATCATCAAGGGGCCCGCCCCGGTCACCGGGCCCGCGGCGGCCGTCTCGCGGCCAGCTCAGCCGCCGGCCCTGCCCGGGACCCGGCCGGCCGGCCAGCCCATGGCGGGGGCCTGCGCCGCCAGCGGGACCCCGCAACTGGAGCCCGAGGCCCTCAGCCTCACCGGCACCGACTCCGCGACCCCTGGCGTCCGCACGGCGCGGTCGCTCGGCTACACCGGGACGGGCGTCAAGGTCGCCTTCCTGGCCGACGGCCTCGACACCGCCAACAGCGACTTCCGGCGGCCCGCGGGGGCCAGCGTCTTCGCCGACTACCAGGACTTCACCGGTGATGGCCGGTACGCGCCGACCAGCGGCGCCCAGGCCTTCATGGACGCGAGCGCGATCGCCGGGCAGGGCAGGCGACCGTACGACGCGGCCGGCTTCGCCGCCGGGGCACCGTCGGCGCACTGCGCCATGCGCGTCGAGGGCGTGGCGCCCGGAGCGTCCCTGGTCGCGCTGAAGGTGTTCAGCAGCCGAGGCGTGTCCACGACCGCGGGGTTCCTGCGTGCCATCGACTACGCGGTCACGACCGATCACGTGAACGTGCTGAGCGAGTCCTTCGGCGCCGGCGCCTTCCCCGACGTCAGCTCACTGGATGCGGTGCAGCAGTTCAACGACGCCGCGGTCGCCGCGGGCGCCACGGTGGTGGCCGCCGCCGGGGGCGCCGGGGGCATTGGGGGCATCGGGGGCACCGCCACCACCGGATCGCCGGCCAGCGACCCGAACGTGCTGTCGGTCGGCGCGTCCACCGGCTTCCGGTTCTACGCGCAGACCAACTACGCGGGCGCGGATACCTTCGCCGCCGGCGGCTGGCTGAACGGCAACGTCAGCGCGCTCAGCCCCAGCGGCTACACCCCCGCCGGCGCCACCATCGACATGGTGGCCCCCGGCGACCTCGGCTTCGCCGCCTGCACTCCCGACCCGGCGCGCTTCACCGGCTGCGTGAACCTCCTCGGCCGGCCGTCGGACCTGGAGGCCGCCGGCGGAACCAGCGAGTCCGCCGCGCTCGTGGCCGGCGCCGCCGCCCTGGTCATCCAGGCCTGGCGCGGCGCGCACCATGGCCAGACGCCAAGCCCGCCGCTTATCAGGCGGATCCTGCTGTCCACCGCCGCGGACCTGCGCGCCCCGGCGACTGACCAGGGCGCTGGCCAGCTGGACAGCCTCAAGGCCGTCGAGGCGGCCGCCAACACCCCGCGCCCCACCGTGCGCGAGGACACCCGGCTAACCTCGGTGAACCAGCTCAGCTACACCGGGACGCCGGGCGCGACCGCCAGCTGGGCGGTCACCGTCACCAACACCGGCGTGCACACCCAGCCGGTATCGGTCACCGGGCATGCCTTCGGCCCGCCCCGCCTGGTCGCCAGCACCGCCGTGACCCTCAGCGACACCGCCCCCCGGACCGCCGCCAGCGGCCACTTCACCAACTGGGCCGGCGTCCCCGCCAACTACGCGGCGGTCAGCTTCACGGTCCCGGCCGGCGTCGCGCTGCTGTCCGCCGCGATCGGCTATCCGGCCCCGCCCTCTTCCATGACCATCCCCAACGCTCCGGTGCGACTGATACTTCTCACCCCAGCTCACCGCTTCGCGGCGCACTCGCAGCCGCAAGGGGCGAGCGGCTCCGGCGCCGTGGAGGTCGCCCGCCCGCAGGCGGGCACCTGGACAGCGGTGATCATGAGTGCCACGGCCGCCGTGCACGGCACCACCGGGAAGGTGTCGTTCACCGCGTCGGTGGCGAATGACGTGCCGTTCGCGTCGGTGACGCCGCCGTCGGCGCGGATCCGAACGGGGCACTCGGTGACGTTCACGGTGCGCGCCCGGGTGCCCGCCGGGGCCGGGGACGCCAGCGGCCAGCTCGTGCTGGACGCCGGCAACGGGCCGACGTCGATCCCGGTCACCTTGCGCGGCCTCATCGCGATGCGCCAGGCGGCGAGTCCCCCGACCCTGTGGACGGGATCGTTCCAGGGCATCGTGACCGGGGGCAACGGCCGGCCCGGCGGCGGGCAGATGACCAGCTACCGGTTCACCGTGCCGCCCGGCATCCGCAACATCGACGCGGACATCACCGTGGCCCGCGTGCCCGCCAGCGAGGTGACCGGCTACCTCATAGCGCCCGGCGGGCAGACGCTGGGCTACGGCGCCAGCAGCCTTACCACCGGCTTCACCAGCAATTCCGTCCCCGAACAGGTGCCGCAACGGGTCCTCAGCGTCTTCGCCGCCAATCCCGCGCCAGGCACCTGGACGCTCATCGCAGGCTTCAGCGGCCCAGCCGTCGCGGGCAGCCCCGGCGGCGCGCCCACTGCCCTTGCGGTCCCGTTCACCGGGACGCTGCGGTTCAACATCGCCAGGACCCTGACCGCGAGCCGGCCCCTCAGCGCCGCGACGGTCCTGCCCCGGGGCAAGCCCTACACCTTCGCGGTCCAGGTCACCAACATGGCCGCCGCGCCCGAGGACGTTTTCATCGACGCCCGCCTGCCCGCCGCCGTCAGCTACCCGCTGGCCCCGCAATCGGCGGTTGCCGCGGTGCCGGTGCCGCTGGCGCCGAACGTCAACCCGCCCGAGTGGATCGTGCCGACCCACGCCGTCGCCGTGCAAGCCCGGGTGAGCGGCGCCCAGCCGGTCATGTTCGGCTTCGGCCCGTTCCCCGGGTACCCGCGGCTAGCCGCCGTGCCCGGGTCCGCCACGTGGGCGCAGGCCCCCGCCAGCGGGCCCGCTGCACCGGCCGCGGGCCCCGCTGCACCGGCCGCGGGCCCCGCTGCACCGGCCGCGGGCCCCGCTGCACCGGCCGCAGGCCCGGAGGCACCGCCCGCCCCGGCTACCCCTGGCCTGTGGTACGCGATCCCCGCGGCGGCGGGGCCCGCTCCCGTGGCCGGGGCGCGGCCGGCCACCGCCACCCTGGGGATGACGGCGGCCGCGGCCGAGTTTGACCCCGCGGTGAGCACGCCTCAGGGTGACTTCTGGCGCTTCGCCGTCACCCCGCTCGCCCCGCGCGCCACCTATAGCCTGCTGCGCCTCAACCCTGGCCAGACCGTCAAGATCCCGGTCACGATGACCCCGGTCGCCCCGTCCGGCTCGGTTGTCTCCGGGACCCTGTACGTCGATGACTTCGCCGACTCCCTGTCCTTCTTGTCCGGCAGCGAAATCGCCGCCCTCCCGTACCAGTACCGGGTCCGCTAGCCGCGCTGTGCTAGCCGCGCGGGGGCCGTGGCCGTTCCTTGACCCCGGCGGCGAGCAGGCCCACCACCTCGGTGATGCGGGCGGCGCGCAGCCGCGGCCGGCGGGTCGTGCCATCGATCCAGCGCAGGTAGGCCTTGCGGTAGAACTGGGCAAGCGTGTCCCAGAACGCGGCGGCGGCCGGGCTGGCCTCCAGCGCGGAGCGGAAGTCCTCGGCGAGGTCGCCGCGCTGCGGGCCCTCCGGTGCCAGTTCCACGGTCACGGTCTCGCCGGTCGTGATCCCGGTATCGCGCAGCCACATCGGGGTCACGATGAACGCCCAGCCGTTGTCGTCCCGCGTGATCGACCCGCGGACGCGCTGGCCGTTGATCGTGCCGCCGACGCGGTGCTCCGGCCGGGCGCCCCATGCCGTGTCCGGGTCGAAGGGAACCGTGATCACCCCGTGGCCCCGAGGGCCAGCGGCCACGGGGGCGCTGAACCGCTGCGCGCTCATCAGCCCATCGTGGCACGTCACCCGGCGGGCGCGTCCCCGTCTCGGATCAGTTGGAGAAGTCCTGGGTTAGCCAGACGGTGCCGGAGCTGTCACGGTAGACCGCGATCCCGATGTGGGTGAACGCCTTGCTCAGGATGTTCTGCCGGTGACCGTCCTTCGGCGGCTTCTCATCCAGCATCGACTGGGTGAGGGAGGTCGCCATCTGGGCGATCGCCGCGGCGGTATTGGCCATGGGGCCGCCCTCGCCGATGTTCTCCCCGGCGGCGGTCCAGTGGACCCCGGCGGCGGTCTCGCGGTCACCGATCGCCGGCTCGCCCGGGCACTGGTGAGATAGCCCGCAGCCGCCTGCCATCCGCAGG
>JAICUO010000222.1 GCA_025935815.1 Streptosporangiaceae bacterium | reverse complement strand
CTGGTCCCACGTCCAGTCGCGCTCGACCCAGGCGCGGCCCTTCTCGCCCATGGCCCGCGCCCCGGCCGGGTCCCGCAGCAGCCCGATGATCCGGGCGGCGACGCCGTCCACGTCGCGTCCGGGGACGACGTAGCCGGTCTCTCCCTCAATGATCGCGTTGGGCGCGCCGCCGGAGTCACCGCCGACCACCGGCAACCCGGTCGCGGAGGCCTCCAGGTAGACGATGCCCAGGCCCTCGACGTCAAGGCCCGCGCGGCGGGTACGGCATGGCATGGCGAAGACGTCGCCCGCCGCGTAGTGGGCGGGAAGCTCCGCGAACGGGACCGCGCCGGTGAAGATGACCGACGATGGCGCCGGGGTCTGCTGGGCGAGCTTGCGCAAGGCGGCGGCGTACGAGCCGCCGCTGACGATCAGGAGCGCCGCCTCGGGCACCTGCCGCAGCACCTGGGGCCAGGCGCGGATCAGCGTGTCCTGGCCCTTGCGGGGGACCAGGCGGGAGACGCAGACCACGACGGGGCGGCCCGCCAGGCCGTGGCGGTCGCGGATGGCCTTCCCCGCCTCGGGGTCGGGCCGGAACGTCGCGGGGTCCACGGCGGGCGCCAGCTGGGTCATCCGGGCGGCGGCGGCGGGGGACAGCGCGCCGGCCATCCGGACCCGGAAGTACTCGCCGAGGTAGGTGACGACGTCCACGTTCTCGCCGATACGGTGCAGCAACTGGCGCGCGGCGGGCAGCGCGGCCCAGCCCGCCTCGTGGCCGTGCGTGATCGCGATGGCCCGCTGGACGCCTGCCCGGCGGCGCAACGCCGGGGTGATCAGCCCGAGCGGCGCCGCGGCGCCGAAGACGACGGCCTGCGCGCCGACCCGCCGGGCGATCTCCACGGCGCGCCGGGTGACTCCCGGCGTCGGGATCATCAGCGAGGTCGGGTGCCGCACGACCTCGAATGGCTGCCGTGCGTCGAACGCCGCCGCGCCCTCCCACCTGGGGGCGTACACGGTCAGGGCGTCGGCGGGCAGCCGGAGGGCGAGCTCGTGCAGGAAGGACTGGATGCCGCCCTGCCGCGGCGGGAAGTCGTTGGTGACGATGAGGGTGCGGCGCATGATAGGCCAACCCTAGCGCCCAGGGCCGGAACTCCCTTACGGGCGGGCGGCGCCGTCCACGCTGTTGGCGTACCAGCTGGTGTTAAGCGGGAGCTTGCGTATCTGCTCGCCTGTTTGCGGGGCGTCGATGATCTCCCCGCCGCCGACGTACATCGCGACGTGCCCGACCCCGTTGTAGAAGATGAGGTCGCCGGGCTGGAGGGCGCTCATCGAGATGTGCGGCAGCGCTGCCCACTGCTCAGTGGTGGTGCGCGGGATCGAGACCCCGGCCGCCGCCCAGGCCGCCTGGACCAGCCCGGAGCAGTCGAAGCCGCTGCTGCACGGCCCCGTGCCGCCCCACCGGTACCAGCAGCCGATCTGAGCGTAGGCGAAGGCCACTGCCTTCCCCGCCTGCGTGGACGTGGGGCCGGTGTAGGTGGAGCCCGGCGACGACTTGGTGGTGGTCACGCTCGACGAGGACGAGCTGCCGCCGACGGTCGCGGTCTGGACCGCCTTCCGCTGCGCCGCGGTGAGGGTATCGAGGATGGCCTGCTGCTGATGGAGGTTCTTCTGGATCGTGTCCCGGGACTGGGCGCTTTGGGTGGCCAGCTGCTGGATGCCGGCCTCAGTGTGCGACTGCGCCTGCTGGACCGAGACGAGCTGCTGCGCGGCGGTCAGGAAGGTCTTGGTCTCGGCGTTGCGGGTGCCGGTGAGCTGGGTCAGGATCGACGCCTGGCTCAGCACCTGGCCAGGGTCACTCGTGGTCAGCAGGCCGGCCAGCGACGTCTGCCCGGAGTCCATGTAGGTAGCCGCCGCGATCTGCACGACCCGCTTGCGGGTGGCCTGGTACTTGGCCTGGGCGGTGGCCATTTGCTTGTTGACCTGGGCGAGCCGTGCCTTGGCGGCGGTCAGCCTCTGATTGACCTGGTCGAACTGCTGGACGGCCTTGTCGAACTTGGCCTGCAGCGCGTTGACCTTCGCCGTCTGCTGGGCGACGGTCGGCTTCGGAGCGGCCCCCGCGAGCTGGGTGGCACCGGTCGCCAGCCCGGCCGCGGCGAGCACGGCGAAGCCGACGGCGACGCCCCGGCGCAGTCTCGGCGTACCCGCCGCGAATAGCGTGCGCACTCTGGCCTGCCCAGGGTGCGTTGCTTCGTGCCGTGCCGTCTCTGCCAACCGGTCTGCCTTGAAGGATCGCTTCGCATTCGATGACCGCTTCGCATTCGATGACCGCACTGCCCTAGATGACCGCACTGCCCTAAATGACCGCACTGTCGTCGCCTCGTTCCCTTACCGCTAGCCGCCCGCGACGATTGACGCGCCAGGCCCTGATGCCTGTGCCTCGCCGCGCGCTGCTCCATGCCGGACGAGATCTCCAGCCCGGAACACTAGCGAACCGGCGTCGCCGCCGCCTTGGCTACGCGGCGATACGACAAAAAGCACTGGTCACGCTAGTGAGTGCGGAAGGTCGGCTTCAACCGATTCGCCAAATTCGTTACCGAGATCACGGGGAAAGGAGAGGTTTACGCTGCTCGGGAGGCCTGAGATCCAGTGGCTTCCAGGCGGCGTATCCGCTGGCCGGCGGGCCGTCGCTCACGAGGCCCGGGCCACCCGGGGCGCGTACCGCAACGGCGCGATGAGGCCCGCGCTGGCGAGCGTCCGCAGCGCCCGCACCTCCGCCGGGCCGAGCTCGGGCGCTTGGCCGACAATCGCCGTGGTGACGACGCTGGCGCTGGCGACGGATGGCGCGACGATAGCCGGGACGGCGCAGTTGCCGCACGCCAGCCCGCGAACCTCGCAGCGCTCGCAGTCGATGATCATCGCTGTCCTCTGTTCTAATGACCGTCAACGCCAACAGTAGGCGTGGGGTCTGACATTCGAGCCGTGCGCGCTGCCGCGCGGGGGCCGCGGTGGGCCGCCTGTCACCCCCGCCCCGCGCCCCTCCCGCGACCGGCCGGCCGCCGTCCCGGCTCGGCCGGGCCGAGTGCCGAATGTCAGTGCCGGGCCGTACGGTTGGTCCGTGAACGACAACGGTGTGACTAACGCGGCGCCAGGGCCTGGCCTGCGCGCGGCGCCCGGCACTGCGGCTGGCACTGCGGCCGGGCCGACGCCGCTCGCACAGCTGGACTACGCGGTCGTGGACGTCGAGACGACCGGGTGGGCCCCCGCGGACTCCGGGATCACGGAGATCGGCGCGGTCCGCGTCCATGGCGGACAGGTGGTCGCCGAGTTCACGTCGCTGGTGGATCCCGGCACCCCCGTCCCGGCCGACATCGCCAAGCTGACCGGCATCGACGAAGAGATGCTGACCGGGGCGCCGTCCATAGCCGCGGTGATGCCGGGCCTGCTAGCGTTCGCGGACGGCTGCGTGCTCACCGCGCACAACGCCCGCTTTGACCTCAGCTTCCTGACCGCCGCGTGCGAAGCCGCCGGGCTGCCCTGGCCGGGATTCCCGGTCCTGGACACCGTGCGGCTGGCGCGGTACCTGATGGTCGTGCCGGACGAGGTACCCGACTGCAAGCTGGGCACCCTGGCGGGCTTCTTCCAATCGCCGGCCCAGCCGTCGCACCGGGCGCTGGCTGACGCGCGGGCCACCGCCGACGTGCTCATGCACCTGGTGAGCCGCCTCGCCGGGCGGGGCGTCACGACACTGGACGAGCTCACGCGGTGGCTGGCCGAGCGGGACGCCGCCGAGGAGGCGGAGCGCGCCCGCCAGGCCAGGGTGAGGCGGTGGCCGAGGTGGCTGCGCTGGCTGGCGCGGCTGACCGGCTAGCGGGATAACCTGATCCGCATGGTTACCGCGATAGTCATGATCACGGCTGAGGTCGACCAGATTCCGGAGGTCGCCGAGGTCATCGCGCAGCTTCCGGGCGTCAGCGAGGTCTACTCGACCACTGGCGACTTCGACCTAGTGGCCATCGTCCGGGTGCGCGCCCACGACGACCTGGCCGAGGTCATCCCCGGCGGGCTGAACAAGGTGGCGGGGATCATCTCAACGCAGACGCATATCGCGTTCCGCGCCTACTCACGGCACGACCTGGACGCCGCCTTCTCCATCGGCCTCGCCGACGCCTAGAGCCAGCCCCAGCCGGGGACGCCTAGCGCTGGCCGGGGATGGCCAGCCGGTGACTGGCCTCGGCCCACCGCGCCAGCAACTGCCTGGCCGCGCCTGAGTCGATGGCTTCGCTGGCGCGGGCGACCCCGTCACCCAGCGCCTTGGCCAGCACCTCGGTGTCGTGCCGGTCCACGACCGGCTTGAGGCCCTCGCTGGCGGCGATCGCCGCGGCGGCATTGAGGACGACGATGTCCCGCACCGGCCCGGGCTGGCCGTCCAGCACCGCGCGGACCACGCCGGAATTGTGCGCCGCGTCCCCGCCGCGCAGGTCATCCAGCGAGGCACGGGCGATCCCCAGCTGCAACGGGTCGAATTCCGCCGCGATCACCGAGCCCTCGGCGACCACCCAGACCGCGGACGGGCCGGTGGTGGTGATCTCGTCCAGGCCGCCGCCGTGGAACACCAGCGCCGAGTTCCCGCGCGCGGCCAGCACGCCGGCCAGCACGCCGCCCATCCGGGGGTCGGCGACGCCCACCGCCAGGGAAGCGGGGCGGGCGGGGTTCGTTAGGGGGCCGAGGAAGTTGAACGCCGTGGGCACGCCCAGCTCACGCCGCACCGGACCGGTGAACCGGAAGGCCGGGTGGTACAGCGGGGCGAACAAGAACGCCACGCCGAGCTCGTCGGCCAGCACCGTCGTCGCGTCCGGCGGCAGGTCGATCACGATTCCGAGCGCCTCGAGCACGTCCGCCGCGCCGCACGCCGATGAGGCGGCCCGGTTGCCATGCTTGGCGATCCGGACGCCGCAGGCGGCCGCGACGATGGTCGCCATGGTGGAGATGTTGACCGTGTGCGTGCCATCTCCGCCGGTACCGACCAGATCGGTCACCGGCCCCGCCACCGACAGCGGGGTCGCGTGCGCGAGCATGGCCGCCGCCAGGCCGGCCATCTCCTCAATGGTCTCGCCCTTGGCGCGCAGCGCCACTCCGAAGCCGGCCATCTGGGCCGGCGACGCCGCCCCGTCCATGATCTCGTTCATCGCCCATTCGGCCTGCTCGGCGCTGAGGGCTTGCCTGTTGATGAGCGCGCGGATGAGCGCCGGCCAGGTCGGCTTGTCCATGGCGGGAGGTCAGCTCGCCGGGATCGCGCGGGGCCGCATGAGGCCGGCCAGCTCACGAGCCAGCGCGACCGGGTCGATCGGGTGGCTGATCACCACGTCGGCCTGCGACCAGGTGGCGAGCCACCGGTCGTCAGCCCGGGCGATGATGAGCAGGACCGGCGGGCAGTTGTAAATCTCGTCCTTGGCTTGCCGGCACACGCCGATCCCGCCGGCGGGCTGCGCCTCGCCGTCGAGCACCATGACATCGGCGCCCCCCGCGTCCAGCAGGCGGAACAGCGCGGGTGCCGTCGCGACCTCGATGATCTCGGCCTCTGGCACGTCAGCGGCCGGACGGCGGCCGATCGCGAGCTTGATCTCGGCGCGCGTGTCGGCGTCATGACTGTAGACAACCACCTTCATGCGAGCATCCTAGTGTTTTCCTGCGGGAAAAAATTTACCTAGGGGGCGAAAACCAGCCCCCCAGGCCCTCCGTGCCAGCTTGGGGGAGGGCGCGTGACCGAGTTGATAACGGGAATCCGGGGGGTCGCCTGCAGATCCCCTACGGGGTGTCGTAATAATGGCGTTCGTGGCGACAGCATCCGTGACCGAGACACCAGCGGTACCGCGCAGCCCGGCCAGCAGACCGAATCTCGTCAGCGTGGGCACCATCATCTGGTTGTCCAGCGAGCTGATGTTCTTTGCTGCCCTGTTCGCGATGTACTTCACGATCCGCTCGGTAGACAAGGGCCAGGGCCTTGAGTGGCCTGCCGCTCACCTTGACCTCGCGCTGGCGACGGCGAACACGAGCGTGCTCGTGGCCTCCAGCATCACCTGCCAGCTGGGGGTGTTCGCGGTCGAGCGGGGCCAGGTCAAGCGGCTGGGTAACATCCTTCAGTTCTGGCGCTGGGGGCTGCGCGAGTGGTACTGGCTCTCCTTCATCATGGGCCTGTACTTCGTCCTCGGGCAGGGCTATGAGTACCGCGACCTGGTCAACCTGGACCACCTGACGCTCTCGTCGGGCAACTACGGCTCGGTGTTCTACCTGACCACCGGGTTCCACGGCCTCCACGTGACCGGCGGGCTCATCGCGTTCTTGTTCCTGCTCGGGCGCACCTACGTCGCCAAACGGCTTACCCATGAACAGCAGGTCAGCGCGATCGTCGTGTCGTACTACTGGCACTTCGTCGACGTCGTGTGGATCGCCCTGTTCACGACTATCTACCTCATCCACTAATCAGGGGATACCGAGTGAGCTCGATCATCGCCCGGCGAAGGCACCCCGCCGCCGGCTACGCGGCGATCGCCGGCGGACTTGTCCTAGCCGGCGCGCTCTACGGCGCGCTGGCCGGTGGTCCCGCCTCGGCGGCGCCTGGGCAGTCGTCCGCCAGCCCCGCGAACGGCCGGTCGCTGTTCATCCAAAGCTGCGCCACCTGTCACGGCATCAACGCGCAGGGCACCTCGCAGGCGCCATCGCTGATCGGCGCCGGCGCCGCCGCCGTTGACTTCCAGATGTCAACCGGCCGCATGCCCGCCAAGGAGCCAGGCGCGGAGAACACCCGCAAGCCCGTCACCTTCAGCCCGCAGCAGATCGCCGACATCGCCGCCTGGATCCAGTCGCTCGGCGGCGGCCCGACGATCCCCGACGCCACCCAGGTGAACACCAGCGGCGCCGACACCGCGCTGGGCGAGGAACTGTTCAGCGCGAGCTGCGCGCAATGCCACAACGCCGGCGGCTCCGGCGGCGCGCTGACCTACGGCAAGACCGCGCCGTCGCTGGTCGCGTCCACGCCCACCCAGATCTACGAGGCCATGATGACCGGCCCGGAGGCCATGCCGGTCTTCGGCGACGGGACCGTCACCCCCGATGAGAAGCGCGCCATCATCGCCTACATCACCCAGACCCGCACGGAGGCGAACCCGGGCGGGTTCTCCCTGGGCCGCACCGGCACCGTGACTGAGGGCATCGTCGTTTGGCTGGGCGGCCTGGGCTTCCTGGTGCTGATCGCGATGTGGCTGACCGCCCGCCGCAAGGACGCCGTCGTCGGGCCAGGTCACCACGCTGAGTCAGGAGATCACTGATGAGCGAGACTGAGGAGCCCACCGGCCGCTACCGGGTGATCGGCACCCCGTCGTCCGCGCCGACCGCGGTGGACGCCAAGCCGCCCGTGCCGCAGGAGGCCGTGGACTACGTTCCGACCGACCCGGCCGACACGAGGCACGCCAAGGTCGCCGAGCGGCTCGCCGCCGTCTGCTTCCTGATCGCCTTCATCGCCGGGATCTGCTTCATCGTCGCCTACATCGGCCTGGAGGTCGGGCCCAACAATGGCGGCGACTCGGTGATCGCGGCGCTGCGCTCCAACTACGCCCTGGGCTCCTCGCTCGGGCTGGCGCTGCTCGCGCTCGGCACCGGCTCGATGATCTGGGTGCGGCACCTCACCCCGAACATCGAGATCGAGGAGGAACGGCACGACCTGAAGTCCGCGCCGCAAGACCGCGCGGGCTTCCAGAAGGACTTCGCGACGGGCGCGGCGATCACCCAGATCACGAAGCGGCCGCTGCTGCGCCGGACCATGATGATCGCGACCGCGCCGCTGGCCCTCGCGCCGCTGTTGCTGCTGCGCGACCTCGGCCCGCTGCCCGGGACGAGCCTGCGGTACACCGTCTGGAAGAAGGGCACCCGCGCGGTGACCCTGGGCGGCAACCGGCCGCTGCGCTCGGCTGACATGACCGCGCCGGGCAGCATGATCACCGTCATTCCCGAGGGCTACCAGGACGACCCGGACGCCCTCGCCAAGGCGGGCGTCATCCTCATCAAGTTCGCGCCGGGCGAGCTGCACATCCCGACGAACTACGACGGCGGCAAGCTCGTGTCCACCATGAACTGGACCGTGGACAACATCGTCGCCTACTCCAAGATCTGCACGCACGTTGGCTGCCCGGTCGCGCTGTATGAGCAGACCACCCACCACATCCTGTGCCCGTGCCACCAGTCGACCTTCGACGCGGCGAACGGGGCCAACGTGATCTTCGGCCCGGCGGCGCGCGCGCTGCCGCAGTTGCCGCTGACCACCGACGCGGAGGGCTACCTGGTAGCCTCCAGTGACTTCACCCAGCCGGTCGGACCGAGCTTCTGGGAGCGCGGATGAGTGACGACGCGGTCAAGATCCCTGGCGCGCTGAGCGGCGTCGGCGGATGGCTTGACGACAGGTTCCACGGCGCCCGGGGCGTCCGGGTGCTGATGAAGAAGGTCTTCCCGGACCACTGGTCGTTCATGCTCGGCGAGATCGCGCTGTGGTCCTTCGTGATCCTGCTGCTCACTGGCACCTACCTGTCGCTGTTCTTCGTTCCCTCGACGACCGACATCGTCTACCACGGCTCCTACGCCAAGCTCAACGGCATCCACATGTCCGAGGCGTACGCCTCCACGCTGCGGATCTCCTTCGACATCCGCGGCGGCCTGCTCATCCGGCAGATCCACCACTGGGCCGCCAACCTGTTCATGGTCGCGATCATGGCGCACATGCTGCGGGTGTTCTTCACCGGCGCCTACCGCAAGCCGCGCGAGGTCAACTGGCTGATCGGCATCGTGCTGTTCACGCTGGGCATGCTGGAGGGCCTGTTCGGCTACTCGCTCCCGGACGACCAGCTGTCCGGCGCGGGCCTGCGCATCTTCGAGGGCGTGCTGCAGGGGATCCCGATAGTCGGCACCTACCTGGCATACTTCCTGTTCGGCGGGGCGTTCCCGGGCAGCGCGATCGTGCCCCGGATGTACATCATCCACGTGCTGCTCATCCCGGGCCTGATCTTGGCGCTGGTGAGCGCTCACCTGTTCATCATGTTCCACCAGAAGCACACCCAGATGCCGATGCACGGGAACACCGAGAAGAACGTGGTCGGGCAGCCGTTCTGGCCGTACTTCATGCTGAAGGGCCAGGCCTGGTTCTTCTTCATCTTCGGCGCGCTGGTGGTGCTGTCCACCTTCGCCCAGATCAACCCGGTCTGGCTGTACGGGCCCTACACCCCGCTGGCGATCTCCTCGGCCTCGCAGCCCGACTGGTACATGGGACTGCTAGAGGGAGCGCTACGCATCATGCCCGCCTGGGAGATCAACTTCCTCGGGCACACCCTGTCGATGTCGGTGCTCATCCCGTTCGCGCTGCCGCTGGGCATCATCTTCACCGGCGCCGCGCTATGGCCGTTCTTCGAAGCCTGGGCGACCGGCGACAAGGCTGAGCACCACATCAACGACCGGCCGCGCAACGCCCCGGTCCGCACCGGGATCGGCGTGGCGGCGATCAGCTTCTACGGCATCTTGTGGGCTGAGGGCGCCAACGACGTGCTCGCCGACAAGCTGCAGATCCCGCTGTACACGATCACCTGGATCGCGCGCGTCGCGTTCTTCGTGGTACCGATCGGCGCCTATTTCGTCACGAAACGGATCTGCCTCGGCCTGCAGCGCAAGGACGCCGAGCTGCTCACCCACGGGGTGGAGATCGGCATCATCCGCCAGTTGCCCCACGGCGAGTTCATCGAGGAGGCCCGGCCGCTCACCAACGAGGAGAACGCCGTCGTCGCGTCCAAGCACATCGCGCCGGCCTTGCCCGCCCCGGGCAGGCTCGACCCCAACGGCATACCGGAGCCCGCTGCGCGCGGCCCGCTCGGCTGGGCGCGCGGGGTCGCCAATCGCGCCTTCACCGAGACCGTCGTCCCCGACGGGCACGCCAACGGGCACGGCGAGCACAACGGGCACGCGGTCGCCGACGGCGAGCACGCCGCCATCACCGGCGGCGACTCCGGCGACCAGCACGGCTAGCAGGGCGGCGACGATAAAGCCGTTAGCCTTCAGATCCTCGACCAGATCCTCGACGAGGCCGGCCAGGAACGCCATCATCGTCGGCGGCTGCTTGCCTTTGGCAACCGCCACGGCTCCAGGTTGATCGAGGCCGTCTGGCCCGAGGCAGTTAGGCGTAGAGGGCTTCGATGTCGGCGGCGAAGTCCTTGACGACGGCCTGGCGCTTGAGGCTCAGCTTCGCGCTGAGGTGCCCGTCGTCCTGGGTGAAGTCGCGGTCCAGGATCCGGAACCGGCGAATCGACTCCGCCCGGGACACGGCCTTGTTCGCGTCGTCGACGGCCGCCTGGATCTCCGCGAGCAGGTCAGGGTCGGTGCGTAGGTCCGCGATGGTCGCGTCGGCGGGCTTGCCGTGCCGCTCCTTCCACAGGCCGATCGCGTCCGGGTCGATGGTGACCAGGACCCCGATGTAGGGCCGCCCGTCGCCGACGGCCATGCACTGGCTGATCAGGGCGTGACCGCGCAGCCGGTCCTCCAGGACGGCCGGGGCGACGTTCTTGCCGCCCGCGGTGACGATGATCTCCTTCTTGCGGCCGGTGATCGTCAGGAAGCCCTCGTCGTCGAGCTCGCCGAGGTCGCCCGTGCGGTACCAGCCATCGTCGGTGAAGGTGTCCGTCGTGGCCTGCTCGTTGTTCCAGTAGCCGCTGAAGACGATCTTGCCCTTGAACAGGATCTCGCCGTCATCGGCGATCTTGACCGTCACGCCAGGCAGCGGCAGCCCCACGGTGCCGATCTTCTGCCGGTCCGGGTGGTTCACCGCGGCGGCCGGAGACGTCTCCGTGAGCCCGTACCCCTCCAGGACAGTCACCCCGACCCCCCGGAAGAAGTGGCCCAGCCGGGGGCTGAGCGCCGCCCCGCCGGAGATGCAGTAGCGGGCCTTGCCGCCGAGCGCGGCGCGCAGCTTCCCGTAGACCAGCCGGTCGAAGACCGCGTGCTGGATTCGCAGCCCCAGGGCCGGCCGGCCGGGACGGTCGAGAGCCTCGCTGTAATCGACGGCCACCCGCGCCGCGCGCGCGAAGATCTTGCCCTTGCCCTCGGCCGTCGCCTTCTGCTCGGCGCCGTTGTAGACCTTCTCGAAGACGCGTGGCACCGCGAGGACGAACGTGGGCTGGAACGACGCCAGGTCCGGCAGCAGGTCGTTCATGTCGGGACAGTGCCCCAGGATGACGCCCGCCTCCAGCGTGCCGACCTCAAT
>JAICUO010000651.1 GCA_025935815.1 Streptosporangiaceae bacterium | reverse complement strand
TGGGGTTGGGGGTGTGGGGGGCGGTCGTCCTTGGGGTATGGGGCTGGCGCGGCATGGGGGTTGCAGGTGGCGGAGGGAATCTCGGGGTTTACAGGCGCAGGGGGTGACCGGTGAGGTCTTCGGTGAGCTTCATGGGGAGCATCTCGCCGCCGCTGTCGCCATACTGGGCGCGGGCGCGGCGGTAGGTCTGCTCGACCAGCGCGCTGGCCTCGGCGGGGACGCCCACGGCGCGGGCCAAGTCGACCGCCAGGCCGAGATCCTTGCAAGCCAGCGCCAGCGTGAAGCCCTCGTCGTAATCACCGCGCTCCAGCACGTACAGCACGTCTTTTTCCAGGAAGTTACTGGTCGAGGGGGACGCCATCAGGGCGCGGCGCAGCGTCGCCAGGTCCACGCCCGCCTCGGTGCCGATCGCGAGGACCTCGGTCGTAACGACCAGCTCGGCGAACCACAGCAGGTTCAGCATGAGCTTGACCGTGTACCCCGCGCCGTGGCCCCCGCAATGCACGATCTTCTCCGGGTTCCCGATCACGTCGAAGACGGGCCGGACTCGCTCCAGCACCGCGGCGGAACCGCCCACGTAGATCGCCAGCGTCCCGGCCGCGGCCCCGGCGGCCATCCCGGACACCGGGGCGTCCAGCACGTCGATCCCGCGTGGCGTGGCCAGCTCCCGGACCTTGTCGGCAACTGCGGGCACCGACGTTGACACGTCGGCCCACACCGAGCCGGGGGGCATCCCGGACAGCAGCCCGTCGGGCCCGAGGAGCACCTGCTCGACGTGCGGCGGCGCGGGCAGGCTGGTCAGGACGACATCACGCCCGGCCCCGGCCTCCGCTGGCGTCGCCGCCCACCGGGCGCCGCCCGCCTCCAGCGCGGCGGCCGCGTCCCTGTTCAGGTCGTGCACCACCAGGTCGTAGCCGGCGGCGAGCAGGTTGCGGGCCATCCCGCCGCCCATGTGGCCCAGCCCGATGAAGCCCACTTTGCGGGGGTCGGGGGCGAGCGTTGCCGCGGGGGTGGGGGTCGTCATCGTAGCTCCTCCTGGGAGACGGCCCAGCGGGCGACCGCTGCCTCGTCGATCTCCGCGCCCAGGCCGGGCGCGGACGGCACCCGCAGCAGCCCGTCGGCGTCGACGCGCACCGGCGAGGCGAGGAAGAAGTCGCGCCGCTCGATCGTCCACCCGGGCGGGTCCCACGGGAACTCGACCCACGGCCCGCCGCCCACGCCGCAGACCACGTGCAGGTTGGCCAGCAAGCCCAGGCCGTTGGTCCAGGTATGCGGGGTGAACCAGCGGCCGCGCAGCAGCGCGAGCTCGGCGACCATGCGGGTGCGCAGCATCCCCACCGACAGCACCACGTCCGGCTGCAGCACGTCCAGCGCGCCGGCGTCCAGCGCGGCCAGCAGCTCGGGAACGGTCCTGGCCATCTCCCCGCCGGCCACCCGGATCACCCGCCGCAATGACCGCATCCCGGCCAGGTCCCCGCCCGGCAGCGGCTCCTCCAGCCAGGTCACGTCGAGCGGGGCCAGGTCCGCCGCCAGCTTGCGCACGGCGGTCACGTCCAGCGGGGCCGACAGGTCGCCGGCCATCCGCCACCACTGGTTCAGGTCGCACAAGATCACCAGGTCGGGGCCGGCCGCCGCGCGGACGGCCCGGACCGCCTCCAGCGCCACGGCCGGCGCCCTCCGGTCGATCCTTATCTTCACGGCGCGGAACCCGGCGGCCGCCGCGGCGGCGGCGGCCTCGGCCCGCTCGGCCGGCCCGAGGGCCGCCCCGAACGACGCGTACGCGGGCAGCCGGTCGCGGGCACCCCCGAACAGCACCGACGCCGGCACCCCGGTGACCTTCCCGGCGATGTCCCACAAGGCGGCTTCCAGCGGCCAGTACCGCCCGGCGTGAAAGCCGACGGACTCCAGCACCCGCACGTGCGAGGCGATAGCCAGCGGGTCGGCCCCGATGAACAAGCCGGCGAACGGCGCGAACCCGTCCATCGTGTCGCCTGAGCCGTAGCCGGTGACCCCGGCGTCGGTCTCCACCCGCACCAGCGTCGCCTCGAACGAGCGGCGCGGCACCGGGTCCCACGCGGCATGGAACGGCGGGTCGAGTGGCAGGCGCATCCGGTCCAGCCGGATAGCGGTTATCCTCACCCTGCGCGAGTGCCGTTGCGTCCCACCACACGCAAATCATGGGCGGCGCCATCGCGGCTGGTCAAGCGGCAGTTCGCCCGGCTCGTCACGGGGCACCGCCCGGCTGGTCAACTGGCAGCCCGAGCTCGCTCGCGGGGTCGCCGCGAGTCACCAGCCCCACCACCGGCTCCAGGTCGTGCGGCAGCGTGTCGCCGGCGTGGATGAACGGTACGAGCTCGCGGACCATCCGGTACGCCCGGCCGGTGCCCCGCCCCAGTCCAAGGCCATCAGGGCCGAGGATGGCGTCGGCGCCGATATCCCCGGCCGCCCGGCGCAGGTCGATCGCCTGCGCGGCGACCACCAGCTCGATGGCGGCGACCCGGGCGATGAGGCCGACCATCTCCGCCAGGCGCCGCGCCGACAGCGGCGCGTTGGTGGTGCGGTCCTCGATGCCCTCGGCCTTCACCGAGCTGGCGAGCTCGTAGGACACCGGCGCGGCGAGCAGCCGGGCCTCCACGGTGATCGCCTGGCCGGCCACGGCCAGCTCCGAGAGCGCGTCCTCGCCGGTTTCCCCGGCGCCGGTTTCCCCGGTGGCGGCCAGCCCCGCGGGCAGCCCCGAGAACGGCGCCTGGAGCAGCTTCACCAGCCGCTCGTTGGCGCTGGTGACCACCGGCGCGAGCGCCACGCGGGCAAAGTCCAGGGCCGCCGCCAGCGGGCCGATGTCGAAGTTGCCGACCGACACGATCCGGCCCTCGGCGAGCACGACGACGGGGTTGGCCTGCGAGGAGTTCATCTCGGTGGCCGCGACCGCGAGCGCGTACGACAGCGCGTCCCGGGCCGCGCCGTGTACCTGCGGAATGCAGCGGAACGTCAGCGGGTCCTGCAGGAACCGCGCCGCGCCCGGCGCCCACAGGTAGCTCCCGGCAAGCAGCGAGCGCAGCCGCGCCAGGGAGTACACCAGGCCCGGGTACGGCCGGGTCTCCGCGATCACCGGGTGCAGGCTGGTCAGGTTCGCCCCGAACGCTTCCAGGTCCAAGGCGGCCGCCACGTCGAGCACGTCCATCAGCCGGGCGGCGTCGGCCAGCGCGAGCGACGCCCAGGCGGTGGTGAACGCGTTGGAGTTGACCAGCGCCAGGCCCTCGTTCTCGGCGAGGACGAAGCCGCTTCGCTCCAGCAGCCCGTGCGCGAGGTCGGCCATCGGGCCGAGGTCTCCTTGCCCGACCGAGCCTAGGGTCCGCACCAGCGGCGTGAAGCCCGCGTTGAGCAGGCTGATGATCATCTCGCAGAGCTCCGGGCGGACCCCGGTGACGCCCTTGGCGTAGCTGTTGGCCAGGCACAGCATGGCGCCCCGGACCACGTCGGCGGGCGCCGGGGCGCCCTGGGCGATACGGTGGTTGTGCACCAGCCGCACGTTGAACGAGCGGCGCTCCTCCGGGTCGAGCAGGACGCGCTTGCGCTCGGCCACCCCGGTGGTGAGCCCGTAGACCGGCTCGCCGGAGCTCAGCGTCGCCTCGACGACGGCGCGCGCCGAGGCCATCCGGTCCCGCGCCTCGGGGTCCAGTTCGACTCGCTCGCCCGCGCGCGCTACCCTCACGACATCTGTAACGGAAAGGACACTTCCGCTAAGCACGACCGACATGTCTTGATGGCCAATCTATAACTCAGTTAATGTTCGAGCAGATGAGCGATCCGCCAGAGGCGGCTGCGCTCCAAGCGCACCAAGGAGGCCAGCGATGGCGATGTTCCTTGTGAGACGCCTGGGCCTTATGCTCCTAACGCTGTGGATCCTCAGCGTGATCGTATTCTTCGCTGGTCAGGTCCTTCCAGGGGATCCGGGTCGCGCGATCCTCGGCAACTTCGCCTCGGCCAGCGCCGTCAAGGCGCTCGATGACCAGCTCGGCGTGGGGCAGCCGCTGCTCAACCGGTACCTGGACTGGATCGGCGGCCTCCTCCACGGCGACATGGGACTCTCCTACTCCTACCGGACGCCGGTCGCGACGCTGGTCGGCGGGGCGCTGCTGAACTCGCTGAAGCTGGCCGCGCTGGCCTTCGTGCTGGTCGTCCCGCTCGGCATCGCCGGCGGGGTGATCGCCGCCCTGAAGGCCGGGAAACCACTGGACAGGGTCATATCCGTCGCGGGCCTGAGCGCCGCCACCGTGCCGGAGTTCGTGTCCGGGATCGTGGTCATCGTCATCTTCAGCACCGGATTGCGCTGGCTG
>JAICUO010000606.1 GCA_025935815.1 Streptosporangiaceae bacterium | reverse complement strand
TTGGGGTAGTCCGGCACGTCACGGATGCGGGCGAGGATAAGCCTGGTGAGGTCCGCGTCAGCCCCGCTCGCAGCGGCGGCCGGGGTGGTCATCGGGCGCTTACCGCCGCTTCTTCCGCTGGGATCCCGAGCCCGGCCGGGGCTGTTGCCGGACGGTCGTCCGCCGGGTAGCCGTGGCCTGGTTCGCCGGCGAGGTCGCGCTCAGGTCGGTGGTGTCCGCCGCGTCCGCACCGTCGTCGGCCAGGTCATCGGCGGTGCGGTCATCGGCGGTTTCCCGGACCACGCCGCTCGCGGTGGGCACCGCGCCCGCGGGCGCGGTGACGGCGGTCACCGTCGACCCAGCCGACGTCGTGGCGCTCGCCCCCGCTGACGCCCCGGCCGGCGTTCCCGCCTTGGCGCCGGCCGCCGCGCTCGCGGCGGCCGTGGCCTTGGCGGCCGCGCGGCCGCCGGCCTGCCTGCGGGCGATCTTCTCGCGCAGCTTGCGGTAGGCCGGCTCGCGCTCCTTCAGGTCGGCCAGCACCGGGGTGGCGATGGCCAGCGAGGAGTACGTGCCGACCAGCATGCCGACGAACAGCACCAGCGATAGGTCGTTCAGCGTGCCCGCGCCCAGCAGCGCCCCGCCGATGAACAGGATCGACGCGACCGGGATGAGCGCGGTCAGCGAGGTGTTGATCGACCGGATCAGCGTCTGGTTCAACGCCAGGTTGGCCGCCTGGGTATAGGTCGATCTCTCGCTGGTGAGCAGGCCGGCGGTATTTTCCCGGACCTTGTCGAAGACCACCACCGTGTCGTACAGCGAATAGCCGAGGATGGTCAGCAACCCGATGATGGTCGTCGGGCTCACCTGGAAGCCAACCAGCGCGTAAACGCCGACGGTGATCAAGATGTCGTGCATCAGCGCGGTGAAGGCGCCGACCGCCATCTTCCACTCGAACGCGATCGCCAGGTAGATCACGATCACCACGAGGAAGATGATGAGCGCGGTGATCGCCTTGGCGGTGATCTGGCCGCCCCAGGTCGGCCCGGTGAACTGGACGCTCATCGCGTTGGGGCCGACGTTGAACGCCTTCTCCAGCGCCGACTGGACCGTCTGGGTGACTTGCGAGGACAGCTGGCCGGTGGTCACCTGCCAGTGCGCGTGCAGCCCGGCCACGTGCTGCGCGGATACCTGCCCGCCGCCCGCGGCGCTGACCACGCGGGTGATGTCACCCTGGGTCACCGAGGTGGCGGCCGGGAAGTTGAAGACGGACCCGCCCTTGAACTCCACGCTGAAGTTCAGCCCGCGAATCAGCAGGGCGCCCACGCTGACGAGCAAGATGACGCCGGAGATGGCGTACCACATCTTCTGGCGGCCAACGATGTTGACCGACACCTCGCCCCGGTAGAGCTTCCCGGGAATGTCACGCACCCGCGACATCATGCCTCCTTCGAGTTCGAGGCGTTAGCCGGGGAACTGGCCCTGGCCGCCGAAGCCGACCGCTGCGTGCGGACCGTCCGCCGGGTCGAGGACCGCCACAAGGTCTTGGCGCCCAGCCGCTCCGGATCCAGGCCGGACCACTTATGCCCGCCACCGAAGAACTTGGTCCCGGCCAGCAGCGTCACCATCGGCTTGGTGAACAAGAAGACCACGAGCACGTCGATGAGGGTGGTCAGGCCCAGGGTGTAGGCGAAGCCCTGCACGTCGCTGACGGCGAACTTGTACAGCAGCACCGCCGCCAGGAACGAGACGGTGTCGGAGACCAGGATCGTGCGCCGGGCGCGCTTCCAGCCGCTTTCCACCGCCGGGCGCAGCGTCTTGCCGTCGCGCACCTCATCGCGCAATCGCTCGAAGAACACGATGAACGAGTCGGCGGTGATGCCGATCGCGACGATCAGGCCCGCGATGCCGGCCAGCTCCATGGTGTAACTCTGGTACCGGCTCAGCAAGACCACCGACAGGTAAGCCAGCAGCGAGGCGATCAGCAGGCTGCACACCGACACGATGCCCAGGCCCCGGTAGTAGAAGAACAGGTAGATCACGACCAGGATGAGGCCGATGATCCCGGCGATCAGCCCAGCGTGCAGCGAGTCGCTCCCCGTCGTCGCGGAGATCGAGTTCACCGACTGCTGGTGGAACGACACCGGCAGCGCGCCGAACTTCAAGACGTTCGAGAGCTGAGTCGCCTGGTCCTGGGTGAACCCGGTGGCGCCGCCGTTGATCTGCACCTGCCCGGCGGTGATCGGCTGCTGGGTCTGCGGGGCGGACTGGACGTTGCCGTCGAGGACGACCGCGGTGGAGTCCAGCACCGCGTCATCCTGGTTGCCGGTCTGCGCGCCGCTGAAGTAGCTGTTGTACTGGTCGGTGGTCAGCTTGCCGAACGAGCCCGCGGCCGCGGGGTTCAGCGTCAGGTTCACCACCCACTCGGTGGTGTTCTGCTGGATGCCGGTGTTGACGTTCGTGATCTGCTCGCCCTTGAAGACGGGCTTGTCCAGCACGTACTTGGTGCCACTGGCGTCACAGGAGACGATCTGGGTGTCCTGGTCGTACTGTGCCCCGGAGTCGGTGTAGCCGACCGTCTTCTTCCACGCGTCGTTGACGGTGGTGCCGTCCTTGTTCGGCGTGCACTTCAGCTTATTGAACAGCTTCATCGTGGCCGCGTTGACCTTGGCCGAGTTACCGTAGGTGACGGTCGGCGTCGGGGACGCCGCGGCCGGCGGGCTGGCGGTCGGCGTTGGCGTGGCGCTCGCGCTGGCCGTGGGCGGGGCGGTGCTCTTGGGCGTGGCCGTGCCGTTCGGGCTCGCCGTCGGCGTGGCCGTCGCGGCGTTGTGCACGATGTACGCCGCCGTCTTCGCCTTAGTAGTCCCGGATCCGGCCGCCTTCGCGGAGGTCGACGCCGACGGTGATGTCGTCGGCGTCGCGGACGGGGAGGTCGACGCGCCCGGCGAGGCGGAGGAACTCGGCGACGTGGCCGGCGTCGGGGTAACCGCCGTGCCCTGGAAGGGCTCTTCGAGCAGCACCGCCCGGAACCGCAGCTGTGCGGTGGTGCTGACCAGGCCGATCACTTCCTGCGACCCCTTGCCGGGGACGGAGACGTTGATCAGGTCGCTGCCCACCTGCTGCACCTTGGCACCGGAGTTACCGGTGCCGTTCACCCGGGACTCCAGCACGGTGATGGCCTGCTGCATCGCGCCGGAAGTCGGCGGCTTGCCGTCCTTCTGGGTCGCCGCCTGGAGCACCACCAGGGTGCCGCCGGACAGGTCGAGGCCGAGCCCGACCTTGAACTGCTGGTGCCAGTTGGCCGGGGTGAACGTCTCCTTACCCAGGATGGAGAACAGCATCACCAAGATGATGACGGCCAAGCCGGCCAGCGCCCGTACCGGGCGGGGGGCGCTTCTGCTAGGGGGTGCCACTTGTCAGCCTGCCTCTGAACTTTGCGTCGGTGCGTGCGGTGACCGAGCGCCGGGGTTAGTCCTTCTTGCTGCCGGTGGCCTTCTCGTACGCCGCGTCGGCGGAGTCAGAGTCGGCGCCGGCGTCCTGCGCGTCAGCCTTGACGGTCCCGGCCGCGGGGGCGTCGACGACGGTCTCGTCCGCGACGGTGTCATCCTCGGCCTCTTCTTCCTCGGCGGCCGGCTCCTCGTAGGCCTCCTCGGGCGCCTCGCCCGGGCTGACCACGTCCATGATCGCGCGCTTCATGTAGCGCACCTCGACGCCCGGGGCCACCTCGAGGACCACGTCGTCGCCGTCCACGTCAACCACCGTCGCGTACATGCCCGCGGTCGTCCGTACCCGGGCGCCCGGGGCAACGGTGTTCTGCTGCTGCGCGGCCTGCTGGCGGCGGCGCTGCTGGGGCCGGATCATCAGGAAGTAGAACCCGACGAAGACCACCAGGATCACGAGGATGAAGGTGTAATTGGAGCCGCCCGACTTGCTAGCCGCAGCCGCGGCGGCGATGTTCGTAATCCCCATGGCGGGGCATCCTTCCAGTTGACTTTCCGGTGGCCGGCTGGCCCCGCCGTGATACCCGGCGGTCACTGCCAGCCTTGCGCAGTGTAGCGGCGCTCAGTAGAACGCACATATACCCTACGAGGTTTCAGCCCCTGATCGTGACCCGGCCTCCCGGGGGTGATAATCCAACCCGCCGGGCCGCCATTGTCAGGGCCTCCCGCCGCACGTCAGGCGGTACTCATGGACGCTCGATTCGCCCCGCGAGCCTCTGCTTGAACGCGGACGGTCACGGCCATCATTCCACACTTATGCAACATTCAGCCAACGCCCAGCCGGCAGGCAAGTTCTAAGAGCATTTCCATACTCAACGAGCCCCGGGCGCCTGGGCCGTTCAGTCGAACAGCGTGGGCGCGTCGGTCGCGGGCGGCGGGGTGAGCCCGAGGTGCTCCCAGCCCGCGCGGGTGGCGACCCGGCCGCGGGGGGTCCTGGCCAGCAGGCCGAGCCGGACCAGGAACGGCTCGGCGACCACCTCAACCGTCTCGGCCTCCTCCGCCGCCGCGATCGCGAGGGTGGACAGCCCGACCGGCCCGCCGCCGAACCGGCGCACCAGCGCGGTGAGCACCGCCCGGTCCAGCCGGTCGAGGCCGAGCTCGTCGACCTCGTAGAGCTCCAGCGCCGTCCGGGTGACCTCGCGGGTCACCACGCCGTCGGTCTTGACCTCGGCGAAGTCGCGTACCCGGCGCAGCAGCCGGTTGGCGATCCGCGGCGTGCCGCGCGAGCGCA
>JAICUO010000376.1 GCA_025935815.1 Streptosporangiaceae bacterium | reverse complement strand
GGGGCCTTATCCCCACGGGTGCCGTCCATGCGTATGCCGAGCAGGGCCAGCACGACGAACGTGGCGCCGGCGATGCAGATGGCTGAGTCGGCGATGTTGAACACCGGGTAGTAGTGCGGGACCACGCCGATCCAGTCGACGACGTTCCCGCGGAAGACCCCCGGCGCGCGGAAGATGCGGTCGCCCAGGTTCCCGGACGCGCCGCCGAGCAGCAGCCCGAACGCCACCGCGTAGCCCGTGCTGCGCAGCTTCCTGGCGACCCGCACGACGAAGGCGATGACGCCGACGGCCAGCACGGTGAACACGGCGGTGTAGCCGGTGCCGAGGTTCCACGCCGCGCCGGGGTTGCGCAGCAGCGTGAACTCGAAGATGTCGCCGAGGAGGTGAACCGGCTCCCCCTCGGTCAGGTGCGTGACCACCAGGGCCTTGGATAGCACGTCAAGGCCCAGCACGAGCGCCGCGACGGCGGCGAGCACCGCGACCTTGGGCCTGGCCCCGCCGGGGGCCTGTGCCCCTGCCGGCGTCACCCGGACACCCTTGGCTTTCCAGGGGCTAGCGGCATCAGCGGCGTTCCTGGCGCTGCTTGCACTCGACGCACAGCGTCGCCCTGGGGAAGGCCAGCAGCCTGGCCTTGCCCACCGGCTTGCCGCACGACTCGCACACCCCGTAGGTCCCGGCGGCGATCCTGGCCAGCGCGTGCTCGGTCTGCTCCAGCAACTCGCGGGCGTTGTTGCTGATCGCCAGCTCGTGCTCGCGCTCGTAGACCTTGCTGCTGGCGTCGGCCTCGTCGTCGCCGGCCTCGGTCACCGAGTCCCCGAGCAGGCCGGCGATGGCCGCGCTGGCCTGGTCGGTCTCGGCCCGCAGCTCGGCCGCCTCGGCCTCGAGCTCTGCTTGTACCTCGGCGAGCTCGGTCACGGTCCACGGCTCCTCGCCTGGCCGCACCGGCAGGCCAGTCGCGGCGGTTTCCGCGGTGGTCATGTCAGGGTTCACCACTCTTGCAGCTCATCCGATTCTGGGCAGTCAACGGAGGATACAACAGCCCGGCGAGTTCGTTGATGCCCCGCGCCGGCCACCAATCCGCTCGCGCGCCCAGGCCGCGCATCACGATTCGGAATCTGCCACTAAAGCCGACGATATCTCACATGCGGCAAAGGGTAGGCTCCGTGATTACTTGAGGAAGACGGGCAGCGACGCACCGTGTTTCAGGAGCGACTCCAGACATGGCAGGCAGCACAGGCGACCCCGGCGAAAGGAAGCCGGAGGGCTTCACGACCCAATTGTTCATCCTGGCCGCCACCGTTGCCACCACCATCGCCTCAGGCGTGGGAAACATCATCGCCAGCGATTTCCAGCACCGGCAGCCACTCATGTTCGCGTTGCTGGCTGCGTTCGTGGTGGTGCTGAGCGGCTGGTACGTCCTGCGCCAGCGCAGGTCCCGCCAGGCTGCCCTGGCCGCCAACGCCACCTCCGGGCCAGCGCCGCCGAGCTCGCCGCGCATCCTGTCCCCGACCGGCGACGGGACGGCAATGGCCAGCCCGGCCCCGGCCTCGGCGACCGCCGCCCCCGCCGCTCGCACCTGGGTGATCGCGATCATGTGCGCCCTCGTCGCGGCGGCCTTCTTCGTCGGCTACTGGACCATCGGGAACGGGTTCGCGCACAGCGATGCCCTGGGCTACCTGGCGCTGGCGGGCGTGCTGGCCTGCGTCGCGGGCGCCATGACCGTCGCCTGGCTCTTCCGCCGGCGGCGCTGGGCGGCCTGGTTGCTGCCCGGGTCGCGGCTGGCGATGGCTTGCACGGTGGCGGCGCTCGGGCTGTCGGCCGGGGGGACCCTGGGCAACCTGGACCTGGTGCCGTCCTGCCCGGTGCCGGTGGAACTGCCCGTGCTGTCCTCGGCGGAAGGCCTGGCCGGCGTGCAGAACGCCATCACCGAGTTCAAGCAGGACGAGCGGGCCATCTTGCACCAGGCCTGCTACGCGGTCGACCTGACGGCCTACGCGGCGCCGTCCGACGCCGCCGCCGAGACCGCGCTGGAGTCAGGATGGGGCGCCGGCGCGCTGAGCGCCTCCGGACCACGGCCCGCCATCTGGATCCCCGCCTCCACCTTGGAGGTGGACACCGTCAATGCCGCCCTCGCCAAGGCGGGCAGCCCGGTCCCGCAGCTGGGGCTGCCCAGGTCGATCGCCAACTCTCCCCTGGTCATCGCGGTGCCCAACGACCTCGTCATCAGCGACCACATCTTCGGAGCCGACGCCTCTGGCTCTATGGAAACCGTGTACCGGCTGCTCAAAAAGGACGGCATCAGCCTGGGGCTGCCCAGCCCCGGGCTGTCGGAAACGGGCCTGCTCGGCGTCGCCCAGCTCTACCGTTCCCTCCTGCTGGAGGACGAGCGCGCGATCGCGGCGCCTGGCGACTTCCCCGCCGACAGCGCCGCCCTGCTCTGCGCGGCCGCGCAGACGGCGCAACAGGCGCAGGCGGCCGGCCGGCCGCCGCCAGCCACCGCCTACCTGGTATCGGCGGCGGCGGCGAAGATGAGCAACAGCGAGCAGCTGACCGGGGACGCCTGCCCCGCCGTCACCGCGGGAGCGCCGCCCTTGCCGCTGACTGCCCTTCCCCCCTCGGACGCGCCGTACCTCGACTTCCCGTTCACCACGCTGAACTGGGGCGGCGACCCGGCCACCCAGCTGGCCGGGGGCCAGGAGCAGCGCGAGCGCTACGAGATGGACTTCTACCAGTGGCTGGCCAGCCCCGCCGGGCTGGCCGCGCTGACAGCCGGCGGGCTGGGCGCGCCGGGGTCCGCCACCGGCTCGCGGCCCTCGGATGGCGACGTGAGGAGCGCGCTGAAGCACTTCACCATGGCCCAAGCGCCAGCGCACGTCCTGGTCGCCATCGACGACTCCGGCCCCATGGAGCCCTACTTGCCGCGGATCGCGGCGGCAACCGCCGGCGCCCTGGGTGCCGGAACGCCCGCCAGGACATCGCCCGGCACGACCCGCGGCTCGCTGGGTCCCCGCGACGGCTTCGGGGTGTGGGCGTTTCCCGGCTCCAACAGCGCGACGCACGCGGAGCCGGTCCCGTTCGGGAGCGCGACCGCCGCCCGCCTCAGTTCGGTCGGTACCAGCCTGAACGGGCTGCGCGCGCACGATCACTCGGCCCAGTTCGACCTGCTGACCGACGCCGCGGATGCCCTCTACGGCCAGCGGCCGGGCGGCAGCGCCCGCGGCAGCCAGCCGATCAACTCGGTGATCTTGCTCACCGACGGCGATAGCCAGGCTGAGGATCCTGGCTCCGCCAACTTCGTGACCGCGACGCGCATCGCGCTGCGCCCGCCGGGGCTGCCCGCGCAGTCCCGGATCAAGGTGTTCGTCATCGCCTTCGGGCCCGCCGGCTGCGCGCAGGCGCCGGACAGGCCCGCGCACTCCCTGGCCGCCCTCGCCACAACGACCGGAGGCACCTGCGTGAACGCCAGCGGAGACCTCACCCGGCAGCTCAGCCTCCTGATCAGCCAGGTGGCGGGCGGATGACCGGCCGTGGCCGCCGGAGAGCCATCCTGCTCGCCGCCACCCTGGCCTGCACGGCTGGCGCCGCGGGCTGCGCGCCGGCGCCCGGTACCGGGCCGTGGCCAGCGCCCGCGGCGGGGCCGGTCACCGTCACGATCTTGACCGGGACGGACACCAGCATCAGCGCGGGCGACACGCCGGTGCGCAGCGGCGACACCGGCATGTACAGCGAGCTGGCCGACTGGTGGAATGCCCGCGAGGCCCGGATCACCGGCATCCGGATACGGCTGGCCGTGGTCGACGGCGGCGCTACGCTGGCGCACAGCCAGATGCTCGCCGCCGCCCAGGCCGGCGACGCCCAGTACGACATCTACAACCTGGACGGCCAGTGGGTGCCCGAGTTCGCGGCGGCCGGCTACATCCGGTCGTTGCAGGGCCATCTGGCTACCGAGGGATTCCTCCCCCAGCCGCTGGCCTCCGGCGAGGACGGCTCGGGGCGGCTGTACGCGGCGCCGTTCACCACCGACGTAGGCCTGCTGTACTACCGCACCGACCTGGTCGGCAGCGCTGCTGTGCCGGGCACGTTCGACCAGGTGATGCGAGCCGCCCACCAGGCCCAGAAAAAGGACCGCGCCATCGTGGAGGGGTACGCCGGGCAGTTCGCCGAGTACGAGGGCCTGACCGTCAACGTGCTGGAGATCATCCGCGGCTACCGGCCGGACGCGATCGGCGCCGATGGCACCATCCGGGACCCGGCGGCGGTCGCCGCCGGACTGGAGCAGCTCGTAAGCCAGATCGGCCTGCAGATTCCCGGCTCGGAGCTGTCGGCGTCCGAAGCCCAGTCGTTCACCGCGTTCGCCACTGGCCAGGCGGCGTTCATGCGGAACTGGCCGATCTACTACAACCAGATAGCCACGGCCACGCTGCCCGGCTCCAGCGAGGTCGCCGGCAACTTCAACGTCTCCCCGCTGCCCTTCCCGTCGGTGCTCGGCGGGCAGGACCTCGCGATCTCAGCGAGCAGCCCGCACCCGGACGCGGCCCTGAAGGTCATCGGCTTCCTGACCTCTCAGCAAGCCGAGCAGTGCCTGTTCGCCGTCGGCGGGTTCCCCGCCACCAGGAAAGCCGCCTACGCCGCCAACGCCCCGCTGCCCCCGGGGTACACGGCGCGCGGGTACGCGGCGGTAACCGGCAGCCCGCTGTGCGGTGACAAGCCCGGCAGGCAGCTGAGGATCGGCTCGACGATCCTCAAGGCGATCGGCAAGACGATCCCGCGCCCGGTGACCCCCTACTACACCGAGTTCAGCGCGCTGGTCCAGGGCCAGGTGTGGCCGCTGCTGAACGCGGCGCGCCAGGGCCACAGCGTCGACCTGCACAGCGCGGTCGCCGCGCTCGCGGCCGATATCCAGTACGCCGTCTCCGGCCACGCGCCTACTTCCCCGGGGGGTACCCGCCAATCCCCCGGACCCCCGGCCGCCACGGGATCCTCACCGTAGCGAAGGCTGCACGGGCCTCCCGCCATAGGATGGCCCTCATGCCGCAGATGCCACCGCTCCCGGCCCAGGTTGACCTTACGGCGGTCGACCACGAGATGCTCGCCCGGTGGAGGCGGACGGGAACGTTCGCGGCGTCGCTGGCGCGCACCGGCGGCGGGCCGCGCTGGACGTTCTACGAGGGGCCGCCGACGGCCAACGGGATGCCGGGCATCCACCATGTGGAGGCGCAGGTCTTCAAGGACATGTTCCCTCGGTTCAAGACCATGCAGGGCTTCCACGTGCCGCGCAAGGCCGGCTGGGACTGCCACGGGCTGCCGGTCGAGGTCGCGGTGGAAAAGGAGCTCGGGCTGTCGGGCAAGAAGGACATCGAGACCTACGGGGTGGCCGAGTTCAACAAGCGCTGCCGGGAATCGGTGCTGCGCCACGTCGACGCGTTCTCGGCCGTGACCGAGCGGATGGGCTACTGGATCGACCTGTCGGACGCCTACCGCACGATGGACGCGCCCTACGTCGAGTCAGTCTGGTGGGCGCTGAAGACGATCTACGAGGCGGGCCTGCTGGTCCGCGACTTCCGGATCAGCCCGTACTGCCCGCGGTGCGGCACGGCGCTGTCGGACCACGAGATGGGCCAGCCCGACGTGTACCGGGACGTCACCGACCCGTCGGTCATCGTCCGGTTCAAGGTCACCGAGGTTCCCGCTGGCCTGCCGGCCAAGACCGCCCGGCACCTGGCGGGGGCGGACCTGCTGGTGTGGACGACGACCCCGTGGACGCTGGTGTCCAACACCGCGATCGCCGTCCATCCCGAGGTGAACTACGTCGTCGCGCGAAAGTCGCGCGACGGCGACAAGGTCGTCGTCGCGGAGTCGCTTTACGCGCGCGTGCTTGGCGAGGGATGGCACATTGTTGCCGACATTCCCGGAGCGGAATTGATCGGGACGAGGTACCAGCCTCCATTTCAGCTAGTCGATATTGATCCTGGGCACGTTGTCGTAGCCGCGGAATTCGTCACGACGGAGGACGGCACCGGGCTAGTGCACCTGGCGCCCGCGTTCGGCGCCGATGACATGGAGGCGGGGCGCACCCACGGGCTGCCCGTGGTGAACCCGGTGCGCCCGGACGGGCGCTTCGAGGAGCACCTGCCGCTAGTCGGCGGGCTGTTCTTCAAGGACGCCGACAAGCCGCTGATGGCGGACCTGGCCGAGCGGGCGCTGCTGTTCCACTCCGCGCCGCACAGCCACAGCTACCCGCACTGCTGGCGGTGCGGCACCGTCTTGCTGTACTACGCGCTGCCGTCGTGGTTCATCAAGACCACCGCGATCAAGGACCAGCTGCTCGCGGAGAACGAGAAGACCAACTGGCAGCCGGCCACCATCAAGAACGGCCGGTTCGGCGAGTGGCTGCGCGGCAATATCGACTGGGCGCTATCGCGGACCCGTTACTGGGGCACGCCGCTGCCGCTGTGGGAATGCGACGCCGGGCACCTGACCTGCGTTGGGTCGCTGGCCGAACTGGGGTCGCTGGCCGGCGCCAACCTGGCCGCGCTCGACCCGCACCGGCCGTACGTGGATGAGGTGACGCTGGCGTGCCCGTCGTGCGGCGGGGTGGCGCGGCGGGTGCCGGAGGTGATCGACGCCTGGTTCGATTCCGGGTCGATGCCGTTCGCGCAGCATGGGGCTCCGTGGCAGAACTCCGGCCAGTTCGAGGTGGCCTACCCGGCCCAGTTCATCTGCGAGGCGATCGATCAGACCCGCGGCTGGTTCTACTCGCTGATGGCGGTCGGGACGCTGGCCTTCGGCCGGTCCTCCTATGAGAACGTCGTCTGCCTCGGGCACGTGGTGGACGAGCAGGGCCGCAAGATGTCCAAGCACCTGGGCAACGTCCTAGAGCCGATGGGGGTGCTGAACTCCCATGGCGCCGACGCGGTGCGCTGGTTCTTCGCCGCCTCCGGATCGCCCTGGGGACAGCGCCGGATCGGGCCGGGCGTGCTTGATGAGATCGTCCGCAAGGTGCTCCTCACCTACTGGAACACCGCCTCGTTCCTGGTGCTGTACGCGAACGCGCCCGGGGCGGGGGCGGCCGTGTGGACGCCGGAGTCGGTGGCCGGGGCCTACGCGCCGCCGGAGCCCGCGGGCCGGCCGCTACTGGACCGGTGGCTGCTGTCGGAGGCGCAGGCGTGCGTGCGGGACGTGACCGCCTCCCTGGAGGCGTTCGACTCCGCCGCCGCCGGGCGGCGGCTGGCGGCGCTGATCGACGACCTGTCGAACTGGTACGTGCGGCGGTCACGGCGGCGGTTCTGGGCCGGCCCGTCAAGCGCGGACGGGGCGTCGGCGTTCGCCACGCTGCACTCGGCCCTGGTGACCGTGACGAAGCTGATGGCGCCGATGACGCCGTTCCTGACCGATTACCTGTGGGAGGTGCTGCGGGAAGCCGAGGCACCGGAGTCGGTGCACCTGGCGCAGTGGCCGGCCGCTGACGCATCGCTGATCGACCCGTCGCTGGCGGCCCAGATGGCGCTGGCGCGGCGCGTGGTGGAACTGGGACGCTCGGCTCGGTCGGCGGCGGGGGTGGGCATCCGCCAGCCGCTGGAGCGGGCGCTGGTGGGGGCCAGCGGGTTCGCGTCGCTGCCCGCTGAGCTGCGGTCCCTGGTGGCCGAGGAGCTGAACGTGCACTCCGTGGCGCCGCTGGATTCCGGCGCTGAAGACGGCG
>JAICUO010000013.1 GCA_025935815.1 Streptosporangiaceae bacterium | reverse complement strand
TAACTCACGGCACTCGCGATGATCATGACGCGATCGGCCATCCCGCGACGTCACCGTGGCCCCGGATGCACCCGCAGCTATCGCCAGCAACAGATCGCCACGCGCTGTTGAGTACTAGCTAGGTGACGCCTAAATGGGGCTAACCGAGCAGGAACCGGCGGCCCGTTAGCGGGAATCTGGCTGAAGATCTTTTACTCGGCGAACGGGGCTGCCGCTCACGCCCAGGTTGGAGGAGACTTCTGTCATGAGCGAGCCACATAACGTTGGGGTCGGGCAGCCGGGCTTCGTCGAGCGGTACGGGCTGCGGTCGCACGAGATGGCGACCATCGCGCAGGAGGTCGCCGAGCGGATCCGGACCCACGGGCTGCGGACCGTCCGGCTGGCCGTGGTCGACCAGCACGGGATGCCGCGCGCGAAGGCGCTGTCCCCGGACGCGGCCATCGCCGCGCTGTCCAACGGGCTGGACTTCTCCGGGGCGATCTACAGCATGGACACCGGCAACAACGTGTTTGTCCCGCCGTTCGCGGCCGGCGGCGGGTTCGGGATCGCCGAGTTCACCGGGTTCCCCGACGTGGTGATCGTGCCGGACCCGACGACGTTCCGCATCTTGCCGTGGCGAGATCACACCGGCTGGATGCTGTGCGACGCCTACTTCAGCAACGGGCGGCCGCTGCCGTTGGACGGCCGGGGGGTGCTCCGTCGCCAGCTGGGCTTGCTCGCGGATAAGGGATACGACTACGTCGCGGGCCTTGAGGTTGAGTTTTACGTCTACGCGCTGGAGCCGGGCTACCGCCGGTCCCCGGCCGATTCCGGGTTCACTCCCCCGCCGCCGCCGGTCAGCGTCTACCAGCTTGGCTACCAGTACCTGTCGGAGGTGCGGCTCGACTCGATTTCCCAGACCCTGGAGGCGATCAGGGACGCGCTGACCGCGATTGGCCTGCCGCCGCGGTCGATGGAGGATGAGTGGGGCCCTGGCCAGCTGGAGTTCACCTTCGCGCCGATGACGGGCCTGGCCGCGGCCGACAACGCCGTGCTGTTCCGGTCCGCGGTCAAGCAGGTGTGCCAGCGCCGCGGGCTGCTCGCCACGTTCATGTGCCGACCGGGGCTGCCGAACGCCTTCTCCTCCGGCTGGCACCTGCATCAGTCGCTCGCCCACCCCGTTACCGGCCGCAACGTGTTCGCCTCGGAGGACAAGCCGCTGTCGGCGACCGGCTTGCAGTATGTCGCTGGCCTGCTGGAGCATGCGCTGCCGAGCCTGCCGTTCGCCGCGCCCACGGTGACCGGCTACAAGCGGTACCGGCCGTACTCGTTCGCTCCCGACCGGGTCTGCTGGGCGGTGGAGAACCGGGGCGCGCTGGTCCGGGTGCAGGGCGCCCCCGGCGACATCAGCTCGCACGTGGAGATGCGCAGCGGCGAGTCCGCCGCCAACCCCTACCTCTACATGGCGGCCAACATCGCGGCCGGGCTGGACGGCATCACCCGCGGCCTCACCCCGCCGGCCCCGGTGGAGGCGGACCCGTACTCCACCACCGCCCCGCCGCTGCCGACCTCGCTGGCCGACGCGGTCCAGGCGCTGGATGAGGACAGCTTCTACCGCAAGGCGTTCGGCGACACGCTCATCGACTACCTGGTCATGCTGAAGCGCTCAGAGGTCAAGCGATATGAGGAGGCCCTCGCCGAAACCGGCGCCACCCTCGGCGCCGACTCCGACGTCACCGACTGGGAGATGCGCGAGTACTTCGAGTTCTATTAGCCGACACTCGCCTCAGGCACCTTCTGCCGGCGCGTTCGCAGAACTCCCCAGTGATAGCTCCCGGCGGATAGGAACGGGGACATTTCATCGAGTACCCGCGCCGCGATTTCGATGAACTCCGCGGCGGCGGCCTGGTCTGCCCGCACATCGTCAGCGCGGAACTTCCCGCGATGGCGAGTCACGGCCTCGCCAGGTTGCGAAGCTCGTGGAGTACCTGCGATGCGATGTCGGCGAGTGAGCGTTCTTCGCCCTCGCGAATCCACTGCGCGAACGCGATTCCGAATACGGTGGCGCCAGATTCCGCCGCGAGGGTGGCTGTCGGCTCGCCGACGCCTCGCACGCGCAGCGCCTCGGCGACCGCCACGGCGAGGCCTGCGAACTTGTGCTGCTCGCGTTCTTGGAGCGCGGGGTTCTTGTCGATGACGGACTGCCGCATGCGGGAGTAGGGCCGGCGCTCGTCGGGGAAGAAGGCCGCCGCCGAGTCGAGTGCGCAGGCGACGACCTCAAGCGGGGACGCGTTGGGCGGTGCGGCGTGCAGGCCGCCGAGGAACGCCTGCAGGAACTGGTCCTGCCCGTAGAACAGCACCTCGCGCTTGTCGCTGAAGTGCCGGAAGAAGGTGCGCTCGGTCAGGCCGACGGACTGCGCGATCTCCGCGGTGGTCGTCTGCTCGAACCCCCGGGTGGCGAACAGCTCAAGCGCCGCCGCCTGCAGGCGCTCTCGTGCACCCGGCTCCCAACGCACCATGGCCTCCAGAGTAGTGATGACAGCAACTGTCATCACCGGGTACAGTGATGACTGTCACTGACATCAAGTCTATTCGACTAACGACTCCGCCCCCTAGCGGAGCTGAAAGGAGACCGCGCCATGCGCGTATTCGTCACCGGGGCCTCTGGGTGGATCGGCTCCGCCACCGTTGATGAGCTCCTCGCCGCCGGGCATGAGGTCACCGGCCTGGCCAGGTCCGACGCCTCCGCCGCCGCCCTGGAGGTGAAGGGGGCCAGCGTTCGCCGTGGCGACCTCGACGACCTCGCCAGCATCCGGGCAGGCGCCGAGGCCGCCGAGGCCGTCATCCACCTCGCGAACAAGCACGACTGGTCCGACATGGCCGCCACGGCGGCCGCCGAGCGAGCAGCGGTCCAGGCCATAGGCGATGCGCTCGCGGGCAGCGGCCGTCCCTTCCTGGTCGCCGCGGGCGTGGCGGGCCTCACCCCGGGCCGCCCCGCCACGGAGGACGACCCGTCCCCGTTCCATGGCCCCGACTCGCCGCGCGGCGGCAGCGAGAACCTCGCGCTGGAGTTCACCGGCCGTGGCGTGCACGCCGTGAGCCTGCGCTTCGCGCCGACCGTTCACGGAGCCGGCGACCACGGGTTCATCGCGGTGATCGCCGCGATCGCCCGCGCCAAGGGCGTCTCCGGGTACCCGGGAGACGGGGCCAACCGGTGGGCCGCCGTGCATCGCGCCGATGCCGCGCGCCTCGTCGTTCGCGGCCTCGCCAAGGCCCCGGCGGGCGCCCGCCTGCACGCCGTCGCGGAAGAAGGGATACCCACCCGCGACATCGCCCGCGCCATCGGGCGCGCCCTCGGCCTGCCCGTCACGTCCATCGCTCCGGAACAGGTCCCGGGCCACTTCGGGTGGATCGGCGCCTTCTTCAGCATGGACCTGGCGGCCACCAGCACCGCGACGCGGGAACTGCTCGGCTGGACGCCCGCCGGGCCGACCCTCCTGGAGGACCTCCGCACGATCGGCTACAGCCAGGGCGAAGCCGAGGCGCTGGCCAACCTGGGGATCGTGCGGCGCCTGACCGGGGACCTGGCCGGGCCCATGACGCCCAGGCCACAGCCCTGGAGCTGTACCGCAAGCGAGGCAGCCGCCATGACGAGGCCTGGGCGCTGAGCCACTACGCCGCCACGATCGCCGCCCGTGGCGACCTGCCCCGCGGAAAATTTCTGGGGCACGTCACCAGCGGGCAAGATCCGATTCTGGGCTGGCGCTATGGACGGCCGCCGCGGCCGCGCGGGACAGTAGGGGCACGATTTCGCGGATGCACCCCCCTAAACCCGGCAAAGGAGACCCATGGCCACGGACATTCACGCTGAGCACGTCGGCAGCCTGCTGCGGCAGCCCTGGCTCCTGGACGCCAGGGCCAAGCACAAGGCCGGCGCGATCAGCACCGACGAGCTGCGGCAGACCGAGGACCGGGCGGCCAGCGAGAACATCGCGATGCAGCAGGCGGCCGGCATCACCGTCTTCACCGACGGCGAGGTGCGGCGCGACACGTGGATGGCCGGGCTGCTTGAGTCGATCGGCGGGATGACCTCGTTCGGCAACCCGGACATGGTGATCTGGCACCGCGAGGACGGCGAGGTCCCGCCGCACGAGGAGACCGACTTCGACCTGCTGGTCGCCAGCGAGAAGGTCTACCAGAAGCAGAAGCTCACCGCGGTCGAGGCCGCGTACATGGCCTCCGCGGTGCCCGGCCAGTTCAAGGTCACCCTGATGAGCGCGGCCATGGGCGGCATGGTGTGGCGGCCGGGGATCAGCGACAAGGCCTACCCGGACCCCGCCCGGCTGACCGACGACCTGGTCGCGCTGCAGATCGAGGAGATCTCCGGGCTGATCGACTTGGGCACCCGGTGGGTGCAGCTTGACTCGCTGTCATACAACCAGGTCTTCGACCGCAGGTTCCGCGAGTCGACGACCGGCGACGCCATACCCGCGAACGTCATCTTGGACACCTCGGTCACGGCGGACTCGAAGATCATCAGCGGCGTGAAGGCCAAGGACCCCGGGGTCACCGTCGGCATGCACATCTGCCGTGGCAACAACCGCAGCGCCTACATGGCCAGCGGCAGCTACGAGCCGGTCGCCGAGCGGCTGTTCACTGAGGTGCCGGTGGACCGGTTCCTGCTGGAGTACGACTCCGAGCGGGCCGGCGGCTTCGAGCCGCTGCGGTTCGTCCCGACAGGCCGTGTCGTCGTCCTTGGCCTGGTCACCTCCAAGTCCCCGGTGCTGGAGTCCCTCGATGACCTCAAGCGCCGCGTCGATGAGGCGTCCCGCTACGTGGACGGCGAGAACCTGGCGATCAGCCCGCAGTGCGGGTTCGCCTCCACCAGCGGCGGCAACCTGCTCACGCTCGATGAGCAGAAGGCCAAGCTGGAGCTGGTCGCTACCGCCGCCGCGGCGATCTGGGGCTGAGGCTTGCCCCCGCCGCGAGCGTCCGCGGCGGTCCGCGCCGAGCACGTCGGAAGCCTGCATCCGCCGCAAGGACCCGTCGGTGACGATCGGCATGCACATCTGCCGAGGCAACAACCGCTCCGCGTGGATGCTGGAAGGCAGCTACGAGCCGATCGCGGAGAGGCTGTTTGGCGAGCTCGGCGTCGACCGGTTCCTCTTGGAATATGACTCCGAACGAGCCGGCGGCTTCGCGCCCCTTCGATTCATGCCCGCGGCTGGTAGCCACGGCGGCGCGGCAGATCTGGGGCGAGTGGCCTGACGGTGGCCTGACGTTCACGTCAGGCTCAGTCGGCCATCGCGCGTAATCGTGAGGTTTCGGGCAATCTGCCAGCCGATCAACTTCCGTATGTAGACATGCGGAGCACGGGGACGGTTCGACTTAGGGGCGGAGCCTTGATGCAAGTTCGGCTGCTCGGGCCATTGGATGTTGTTGTCGACGGGGAGCCGCGCGAGGTGCGCGGCCTGCGGCGAAAGGCCATCTTGGCCACGCTGGCGCTACGAGCGGGAGAGGTGGTCAGCACCGACCAGCTGGCCGACGTGGCGTGGCACTCCGGAGCGCCGGCGACCGCGCTGAACACGCTGCAGAGCAACGTGTCGCACCTGCGCGGCATCCTCGGCGGCCGGCAGGCGATCACCGCGCGGCCGCCGGGCTACCAGCTGGCGCTGGACGACGATGGCACGGACGTGCTGGTAGCGGAACGGCTGCTTCGGGATGCGGCAGCGCACGCCGACCCCGTGCTCGCGGCCCGCGTGCTTCGCGAGGCCCTGGGGCTCTGGCGCGGCCGCCCGCTCGGGGACCTGGCCGGGTTGCCGTGGCTAGAGGAGCAGGCCGGCCGGCTGGATCTGGTGCACGAGCGGATCCAGCGCGCGCTCGCGGTGGCGATGCTCTCCGCTGGCGAGCACGAGCGGCTGCTCCCCGACCTGGAGCGGATGGCCGCCGACCAGCCCCTAGACGAGCAGATCTGCGCCCACCTGATGACGGCGCTGTACCGCAGCGGCCGGCAGGCGGACGCGCTGGCCGCCTACGCCCGGCTGCGCCGGGCCCTCGACGACGAGCTCGGCATCGATCCCGGGCAGCCGCTGCGCGACCTTGAGCTGGCCATCTTGCGCCAGGATGCGGCCCTGGCGACGCCGGTCGCCTACGGCACGCTCACGATCGGCTCGCAGCCCGCCCTGGCCGCCCTGTCCGGGGAGGCCCCGGCCGCGGCTGCGGAGGCGGTGGACGGGACCTCCCCGGCATCGCTGGTTACGGGGATGCACGCCCAGGTGCCACCGGCCCCGGCGATGCTGGTCCACGGGATGCCGGCCCCGGCGCAGCTCCCGCGGCCGGCGGCGGGGTTCAGCGGGCGCACGACGGAACTGGCCTGGCTGACGGCCATCGCCAGCCCGGCCTTCGCGCCCCAGGACCCTGGCGCCCCCGCCGACCTTGACGCCCCTGAGGGCAGCGGGCCGATGATCGCGGCCATCACCGGCACCGCGGGGGTCGGCAAGACCGCCCTGGCCTTGCACTGGGCCCACCGGTCGCGCGCGCGGTTCCCGGACGGGCAGCTGTACGTCAACCTGCGCGGCTTCGACCCCGGCGGGCGCTGCGCCGACCCCGGCGAGGCGCTGCGCGGCTTCCTGATCGCGCTCGGGGTGCCGCCGGAGAGCGTCCCCGCCGGGCTGGGCGCCCAGGAGGGCATGTACCGGAGCCTGCTGGCCGGCAAGCGAGTGCTCGTGGTGCTCGACAACGCCCGCGACGCCGGGCATGTCCGGCCGCTGCTGCCCGCCACGCCCGGCTGCCTGACCGTGGTAACCAGCCGCGACCAACTGGCCGGCCTCACGGTGACCGAGGGCGCGCACCCGCTGCGCCTGGACCTGCTCGGCGACGGCGACGCTCGTGACCTGCTGGCCCGCCGGGTCGGCGCCGTGCGGGTGGCCTGGGAGCGCGACGCGGTGAACGAGATCATCGACCGCTGCGCCGGGCTGCCGCTGGCGCTGTCGATCGCCGCCGCCCGCGCGGTCTTGCGCCCTGGTTTCCCGCTCGCGGTCACCGCCGCCGAACTACGGGACGCCACTGCCGTCTTGGACCCGCTGAGCGCCGGCGAGCCGGCCAGCGACGCCCGGGCCGTGCTGTCGTGGTCCTACCAGGCGCTCACCCCTCAGGCGGCACAGATGTTCCGCCTGCTGGGACTGCACCCGGCACCCGACATCGGCGTCAGCGCCGCCGCGAGCCTGGCGGGCATCGATGTCCTGCGGGCCCGGGCGCTACTGGACGAGCTCGCCCGGGCCAGCTTGTGCACCGAGCAGCGGCCGGGCCGTTACGCGGCCCACGACCTGCTGCGGGCCTACGCCCGGGAGCTGGCGACCGCCCACGACAGCGAGCAGGACCTCCGGGCGGCGACCCGGCGCATGCTCGGTCACTATCTGCTGACCGCGCGCGCGGCGCTGACCCTGACCGAGGGCGACCTGGCGGTGCTCACCCTGGCGCCCATGGACTCCGCCGTCACCGCCATCGAGCTGTCCTCCCACTGGGAGGCGGACGCGTGGCTGGCCGCTGAGCACGCCACCATCCGGACGCTGACGCAGGTCGCCGCCGGGGCCGGCCTGACCGAGATCGCCTGGCAGCTCGCCTGGATGGTCAGCGGCTTCCTGCTGCGCCGCGGATGCTGGGCCGACCAGGAGCAGATAATGCGGGCCAGCCTGGACGCGGCCCAGCAGGCCGGGGACACCTCCGGCGAGGCGCATTCCCTGCTTGGGCTGGGCCTGGGCTACCTGCGATCGGGGCGCGTCGACGACGCGGAGGCCGCCTACTCCAGGGCCAGGTGGGCGCTGGAGACGGGCGACTGCCCGCCGGCCAGCGCCGCGATCTTGTACTCCGGCCTGGCGGCGCTCGCCCAGCACTGGCAGCGCCACCGCGAGAGCATCGGCTTCGCCGAGCAGGCCAGCGCGCTGGCCGTCGCGGCCGGGAACCGGCCGCTGCAGGCGATGAGCCTGGCCCTCATCGGGTCCGGCCACGCGCGGCTGCGCGACTTCCAGCAGGCCATCGCCTGCTGCAAGCGGGGCCTGGCCGAGATCAAGGGCTTGCGGCAGCCGCGGGCCGAGGGCGCCTTGTGGAGCAGCCTCGGTTACGCCTACAGCCGGCTTGGTGACCAGCAGCGGGCCATCGCCTGCTTCGAGCGTTCGCTCAACTTGAACCGGGAGCTGGCCGACCTGCACAGCGAGGCCGGCAAGCTGGCATCCCTGTGCGCCGTGTACGAGCGCATGGGCTGGGCGCAGGCGGCCCGGCTCGCCCGCCGGCACGCGCTGCGGATCCTCACCGACCTGCGCCATCCCGACGCCGACCTGCTCGCCAGCCCGGAACCCCAGGCTGACAGCAGCCAGCGGATCCGCCTGGTGGCCTTATACCGTTGCTGTTCATGGAACGTGACGTGATCGGCGTCAGGCCGGCGGACGCGCGATTGACCGCGCTGAGCCAGCTGTTAGCCTGCGAGTGCCACGATGCCCGATTTCGCCATCATTCGTTGACTGCTGCCGCCGCCCGCGCGCGTGCGTGCGCTAGACGATTACGTAGCCGAAGTCGGCGAAGTCCAGGTCGGCGTAGAAGCGGCGGTGGACGCGGAGGGTCTCCTCACCGGCCTTGACCTGGTGCCACAGGCCCGATCCGGGGCCCAGGCGGGTAGCCCGCGACAGTTCCGTGACGACGCCCCGGGCCTTCTTGAGGTTCAGCTTGCCGGCGTCGAGCACGACGATCCGGTCCGGGGTGACGACCAGGATCCGGTACCGGTTGACCCCCAGGAAGAGGAAGAACCCGCCGAGCATGGCCACCCACTGGCTGGCCGTCTGCGCACCGATAACCGCCTGCACGCACTCCCCCGGCCGCAGGTACGCGGCCGCCGACGACCGCATCGAGTCACGAATAGCCATGGGTGCTCCCCCGCCGGGACGGTGCCTGCCAGAACAAAGAGCGTGCGAAGTGCGCCTGGAAGGACCGCGTGGGGCGGAGAGAAAGGACGCGGCCCTTCCAGGCACTGGCGGGTCCCGGCCGGTTCCCCGCGCGGCCGAACCCGTTGACCTGAGAATGCCCGGAGCCGCTGAAGCGGCGCTGCAACGCCACTGCAACGGCGCTGGCATGGCCGGTCGGCGCGACGGCCGCCCGGCGTTTCAGCGGCGCTTCAGAACTACTTCAAGGCACTTCGGCACAGTCTCATCATGAAGAGTTCCCTGAGCAGGCCCCGGCTGATCGTCGCCGCCATGGCGGCAGTCGCCTTGCCCGCGCTGGCCGCGTGCAACAGCTCAAGCAGCACCCAGGCGGCCACCGCCACCACTGGCGCGGCGGCATCCAGCGCGGCGGCATCCAGCGCGACCGTGCCGTCCTCGACCGCCGCGTCGCCGGCGGCCAGCTCACCGGCGCCCGCCACGGCGGGCGGCCTGACGCCCCCCGGCACGCACCTCGCGATCGGCCAGACGGCCACCCTCGGCTGGGTGCCGGCGGAGACCGACCTCAAGCCGGGCGCCCACAAGGGGCTGATGATCCAGGTCACGATCAAGTCGATCCAGAAGGGCAGCATCGCCGACTTCGCGAACGTCCAGCTCGACGCGAAGCAGAAGAAGGACACCCCGTACTACGTCAAGGTGCACTTCACCGCGCTCGGCTCCGTGGCCCCGCCCAGCGACAGCGACCCCGCGATCACGCTCGACGGGATCGACGACCGCGGGCAGACCCAGTCCAGCCTCATCTTCCTGGGCACGTTCCAACGGTGCGATGACGCCTCGGCGCCTAAGCCGTTCACGAAGGGGAAGTCCTACGACACCTGCCTGACCTACCTGGTGCCGGGCGGCGGCTCCATCCAGAAGATGCAGTGGGCCAACGGCCCGTCGAATGGCACCGACGTCAGCGCGTACTTCGACAAGCCCGTCGTCTGGAGCTGACGCGACGCTGGCCGGAGTAACCTGGCGCGGTGAGTAAGAAGAAGGCGGGGCCTGCCCCCCGGCCGAGCGCTCGCCCAGCCGGGGGCCCGAAGGCAGGCGGCGCGAAGGCGGACAGCTCGTCGTACCCGGTTGAGGCCGCGCTGGAGGACCTGAGGTCCGTCATCGAGGCTGCTGACCAGCTGGCGGCCGAGGTGCGCACGGCGACACTGCTGGTGACCGCGCCGGTCAGCAGGCGGGCGGAGGCGGAGCGCTTCGCGGCGTCGCTGATCGCGACGGCGGCACGGTGGGACAACCGGGCTTCCGCGGCGGCGTTCTGCCGGATCCTCATGGTGCTCGGCACGGCCACCGTCAAGAAGATGGCCAGCGGCGCGCTGCGGGAGATTACGGCGGGCGGCGTCTACCCGCCGGACTGGGTCGCCGGCATCGGCAAGCCGGCCCCTGGCCAGGCGTGGCGGCGGTACGACGTCTTCGGTGACGACGAGGCGATCGTCGTCACCTACAGCTATGGCGAGACCCGGTTCGCCGCGCTCGCCATGATCGACTTGACGATGGCGCCGGTCGCGGTCACCATCGGCATCGCGGCCGACCCGGACAAGCTGATCGCCGGCCTGGAGGGCAACAGCCCGTTCGAGCGCTGGGAGGAAATCTCGCTGGCCCAGGCCCGGCGGCACCTGGAGGGGCCGCTGGCCCGGGCCACCATCCGGGGATACCGGGAGCTGAGCAGGACGTCGGCGGCGTTCTTGCCCGTGGTGCGGACCTACGCCCGGCGCCTGCCGGAAGGCGGCGAGGCGGACGCCCCCGCTTACGCCCCGGCCGACCGGGCCGCCGCGGTCGCGGACTTCCTGGCCAGCCCGCAGGCGGCCGAGCTGGGAGCCGGCCTTGACGCCCGGGCGCTCCGGTTCTGGGCGCAGGCGCTGACGGGATACAGTGGACGGGTACCGGGCGAGCCGCCCGCCCAGGTCGGCCCGCGCAAGCTGGTGACGCTGCTCGGGCACGTCGCGAACACGTTCACGCTGACCGGGGAGCAGCTCGCGGCCATGCGCCCGGTGGTGACCGCGTGGACCACGTGGGCCGCCGCCCGGCAGGGACTGGACCCGGAGGCGACCGCGCAGCTGCTGGCGAGCCTGCCGAAGGCGCTCGACGGGTTCGCCGCCAGCTACGGTGACCCGCGCTCGGCGGTCGCGCGAGCCTACCTGCGCGACGTGGCCGCCAGCGACGCTGAGGTCACCGAGCTGGCGGTGGCCATGACGCGCAGGTCGCTGGCCGTTCCCTTCCCGGACATCGACGAGGCCGGCCAGCCGGCGATGGACGTCGCCGACATACTCAGCCCGGATACTCCGTCCGCCCGCGCCGCGCTGGTGGCCGCGGAATTCGCGTCCTGCCAGCTTGACGACGGCCAGACCAGCCAGGAGCTGATCGGCGAGGCGACCCGGGTCGTCGAGGAGCTGTGGTCCGGCGAGCCGGACGCGACCTGGGACGGCGTCCGCCGCCTGGTCTCCGAGGGCAGGTCCCGGCACGACGCCATCCACGCCTTCATCAGGCACGGTTCGAGCTAGCCGGCGGTCACGGCCCGTTGCGTCGATAAGGGCCGCGCGGGCGCGGCGTCCAGGGGAACGGGCTGGAACATGGGCGCCTCCTGGTCGGGCGTCAGGGCGGTCGGCCCGTAGAGCCAGTCGACGAACGAATAGTCGCGGGGGTCGCGGGCGCGCAGGATGGCGTTGCGGCGCAGCCGCTTGTCACCGTCCAGGTGCCACAGCTGGCCCCAGGCGCGGGACGTGGTCAGCACCCGGCGGCAGTGCTCGGCCCGCACCTGCTCATAGGCCCTGAGGGCCTGGGCGGTCGTCTGGCTGGAGGCGGCGTGCCGGGCCAGGACGTAGCCGTCCTCGATCGCCATGATCGCGCCCTGGGCGATGTACTGCAACGGCGGGTGCGCCGCGTCGCCGAGCAGCGCGATGTTCCCGTGCACCCAGGTGCTGATCGGGTCGCGGTCGAACATGCGCCACCAGCGGTCCCGCCACATGTGCGGGAGGCCGGCCCGGACGGCCTGGCAGGCGGGCGCGAAGGCCGCGTCGAGCTCGTCCGGGGTGCCCCAGTCGCCGTCTCCGTCCCCCTCGCGCAGCGAGCGGGCCTTGCCGGACTCGAAGACGGCGACCTGGTTGAACAGCTCGCCGCCGCGCAGCGGGTATTGCACGAAATGGCAGCGCGGCCCGATGTAGACGACCACGCTGTCGAGCGCGGCGCCGTTGTCGCGGGCGGTGGCGATGGGGATCGTGCCCCGGTAGGCGACGTAGGCGGAGTTGACCGGCTGGTCATCGACGAGCAGCTTGCGGGCGACCGAGTGCAGGCCGTCGGCGGCGATGACGAGGGGGGCCTCGTGCGTGCTGCCCGCCGCGCCGCCGTCGGCGGCGAGGGTGACCCGGGCGCCGTCGCGGGTGTTCTCATAGGCCGTTACGTGCGCATCGGTGCGCAGGTCAACCCCGGCGTCCTGGCAGGCTCGCAAGAACAGGGCGTGCAGGTCGCCGCGGTGGATCACCAGGTACGGGGAGCCGTAGCGCTTTTCCACGTCGCGCAGGTCCAGCCGGGTCAGCTCGGTGCCGTCGAGCGCGTCCTTCATGACCATGGCCCCCGGAAGCACGCCGAGCCGCGTCGCCGCCCCCAGCAGGCCGTACTCGGCGAGGATGCGCGTGCAGTTCGGCGCGAGCTGGATGCCGGCGCCGACCTCACCGAACTCCGCCGACCGCTCCAGGACCCGGACGCGGCGGCCCTGGCGGGTGAGGGCGAACGCGGCCGATAGCCCGCCGATGCCCCCGCCAACGACGATCACGTCCGGGCGCGGGGTGATGGGAAGCCTCATGGTCTTCAGGATGACCCAGGTTCCGCAAGAGGACCACGTGATTGTGTTCCGCGGAACCCGCGGACATTGACCTCAGGTCCGGGCGTCCGGCACTGTGGAGGGCGTGCCTGACTCCCTGGGAAGCTTGTGCGAGCTGAGCGCCGTGCGGATGCGCCGGCTCATCGAGCGAGGCGAGATCTCGGCCACCGAGCTCGTCACGGCCCACCTGGACCGGATCGCGGAGCGGAACCCGGCGCTGAACGCCATCGTGACGCTCGTCCCCGAGCGGGCGCTCGCCGAGGCGGCGCGGGCCGACAAGGCCGCCAGCGCGGGCCGCCGGGAGGGGGCGCTGCCCCCGCTGCACGGGCTCCCGGTCGTCATCAAGGACACGCACCAGACCGCGGGGATACGGACGACGTTCGGGTCACGCGTGCACTCGGACTGGGTGCCGGACGCCGATGAGCTGGTCGTGGCGCGGATCCGCGCGGCCGGCGCGATCGTGGTCGGCAAGTCCAACGTGCCCGAGTTCGGGGCCGGGTCGCACACGTTCAACTCGGTGTTCGGCACCACGCTCAACCCCCATGACCTGACGCGCAGCGCCGGCGGCAGCAGCGGCGGGGCGGCGGCGGCGGTCGCGGCCGGCCTGGTGCCGCTGGCCGACGGCAGCGACATGGGCGGATCGCTGCGCAACCCCGCGTCCTTCTGCGGGGTGGTCGGGATGCGGCCGACGCCCGGGCGAGTGCCGGCGGTGCCGGCCGGGCTGCCGTTCTCGACCCTGACCACGCAGGGGCCCATCGCGCGGGGCGTCGCGGATCTGGCGCTGCTGCTGTCGGTGATCGCCGGGCCCGACGAGCGGTGCCCGATCAGCCTCGCCGACCCCGGCGCCGCGTTCGCCGCTCCCGGTCCGCCAGCCGGGCCGGTGCGGGTCGCCGTCGCGGTCGATTTCGACGGGGCGGTCGGCGTCGACGCCGAGGTGGCCGAGGGCCTGCGGCCCGCCATCGAGGCCGCCAAGCGGCTCGGGTGGCAGGTGGAGGAGGCGTGCCCGGACCTGGCGGGGGCCGAGGAGGCGTTCCGGACGCTGCGGGCGCTCCAGTTCGCCACCGGGCTGGGCGAGGACTACGACCGGCAGCCGTCGCTGTTCAAGGCTTCGCTGGCGGACAACATCGAGCGCGGGCGGCGGCTGACGCCCGCCGCGATCGGCACCGCGGAGCGGCTGCGCGGGGAGGTGTACCTGCGCGCGGTGGAGTTCTTTGGCTCCTATGACGTGCTCATCTGCCCGGCCGCGCAGGTAGTGCCGTTCCCGGCCTCCCTTGAGTACCCGCCGGCGGTGGCCGGCTCGCCAGTGGCGGACTACCTCGGCTGGATGCGGGCCGCCTACTGGGTCACGATGATGGGCTGCCCGGCGCTGTCGCTCCCGTCCGGCTACACGACGGGGCTCAGCGGCACAGCGGGGCTGCCGGTCGGCGCGCAACTGGTCGGCCGGCCGCGCGGGGACCTGGACCTGCTCGGGATCGCCCTGGCGCTGGAGGGAGCCCTCCCGCCGCGGCGCTGGCCAGCGTGGCCGCCCGCTGCACCGGAGGCCTGACGAGCGACGATTCGTATGCTTATTCTATGAATGAGGGTATTGCCCCGCTCGACCGGGACGCCGTTGCCGACCGGATCACCGGCTTCCCGCGGGTGCGCGCCCAGCGGCCCGACCTCAAGCAGGCCGCCGTCGCGGTATGCGTCACCGAGGTCGCCGGGGTGCCCGCATTGCTGATAACCCGCCGCACGGCGAGGCTGCGGGCGCACGCCGGCCAGTGGGCGCTGCCCGGCGGCCGCCGCGAGCCTGGCGAGAGCGCCGCCCAGGGAGCGCTGCGCGAACTGGCCGAGGAGGTCGGCCTGACCCTGCCGCCGGAGGCCGTCCTCGGCGAGCTCGACGACTACGTGTCCCGGTCGGGCTACGTGATCACCCCCGTCGTCTGCTGGGCCGGGCCGGTCCGTGACCTGTCCCGGTCCCGGGCCGAGGTCGCCTCGGTGTACCAGATACCGCTGGCCGACTTCGACGTGGAGCCGAGGTTCATCGCGATCCCCGAGTCCCCTGCCCCGGTGATACAACTGCCGCTGCTCGGCGGGTACCTGCATGCCCCGACCGCGGCGATCGTCCACCAGTTCTGCCGGGCCGCCTGCCGGGGCCTCATCGAGCGCGTCGCCCATTATGAGCAGCCCGTGTTCGCCTGGCGGTAATGCCCGCATTCCCAGGCGGGCGCTAATCGCCGAAGATTTCCTCCAAGGTGGCGGCCGCCACAGCTCGGTCAAACCACTCCTCAAGCTGGGCGGTATCCGCGCAACTAGTGATCCGCTCGCGCACCGCGGCGGGCACTACGAACCGGGTGCCCAGGTAGCGCAGCAGCATGCGGGCCTCGCCCTTGGCCTCTCCCTTGGCCTCGCCCTGGGCAAGGATGCCGTCCAGGAACTCGTCTTTGATGACGGTCTTCAAGAGCTCCTCCAGAGCGTCGCGCGCCGATCGGGGGATCACTGCCCTGATGTAGCGAGTGTAACGTTCCCTGCGGTCGGGGACTGCTGGCGCGATGCTCAGAAGAATTAGCATCCGCCCTTCATGTGTCGTAAGGTCCAGGTCCCCAGTCATCACGTTCAGCACGGCCAGTTCTGGCCCGAACGCCACTCCGCCCGGCCCCGGAAGCATTCGATGTCCGGTCACCATCGGGTTTAGGGTGAACCCGGGATGCCCCATCGCGATCGTTCGCATACTGCCCAGCACGGCCTCCGCGTTCAACCCGAAGACGCACAGGATCGCATCGCAGCCGAGGATGGCCCGGGCGTTAGCCAGGTACGCGGGCCAGGCCAGGGATCGCGGGCGTCCCGGCCGTGCTGCCTGCACCTCAGCGATCACGGCCACCTTCCTGCGCAACCCCTGGTAGACGAATACATTGTCCGCCAGCAGAGTCTTCATGAACTCCGGGTCACGGGAGGACAGGTTGGAGTCGGCGATGACGGGGACGGCTCCGGACGGAAGCCGCACGCCAAGCCGTCCGAGCAGCATCGCTAGCAGCTGAGGCTCGTTCCGCAAGACCTCAACTACTGCTTCATGGGGAATGCCGGGCATGACGCCATTGTGCGAACGAGCGCCGACATTCCAGCGTGGGACGCTGGTCGTTGGCGGCGATGCTACGGGCGGTGCTAAGTCGGCCACGGTGGGAGGGAAGGACGCATAGGCTCAGGGGCGTGGATAACCTATTCGGCTTCGACGAGATTAGGGTCCGGCAGCCGGGACGGCTGCTCGCCGGGCGGGCGAGCTTCGAGATCTTCGGGGACGGCAAGACGCTGCTGGCGACCGTCGTGGAGACGGAGGGCCGGTCGACCTTCGCCAAGATCACGAAGCTGATACCGCATACCCGCGCGCTGGACGTGATGGACGGGGCCGGCGAGCCGTTGTTCGCGCTGGTCCTGGAGAGCAGTGAGTTCGCGGCCGACCTGATCGACCCGGACGAGAAGCTGATTGGCAAGATCCGCATCGCGGGCAGCCGCCGCGAGTACACCCTGGTGAATGGGGATGACGAGGTCGTGGCCAAGGCCGTCGGCGATCTGGCGGTCAAGCGGTTCACCGTCTCCGGCCCCGGCTTGCCGCCGTTCGCGGAGATCCGCAAGACGTGGGCGGGGCCGCTGAAGGAGTCCCTCACGTCGGCCGACAACTACACCGTGAAGTTCACCCGGGCGGTGGCCGTCCCGCCCGACGTCCGCGTCCTGACGGTGATGGTCCCCATCGTGCTTGACCTCGCCCGCTACGGCCCGGTGTAGGAGATGGGCCAGCGAGGTCAGCTCTAACGGAGCTGTCGCCCGCATGCCGTTCGGGCCAGACCGGTGAAGTTAGGGGTAAGGCAGGGTGTCGGGAGCGCCCGGACGATTGGCTCTTTCGGCTCGGATGGGGCACCATCTACTTCGTGACTGACCCGGACCAGGTCCTGATTTCTCATCCCCGGCTGCTGGACCTGTGGACGTCCTCGCTCAGCGAGCTCGCCACCGTGGCCAGCGACACGCCGCCGCCGGCGAGCCTGGCGACGGCTGAGCGGCGGCGCAGCAGGCGGCGGCTTGAGGCGATGACCGAGGACGCCCCGAGCCTGACGGCCAGCCCGCGCCTGGCCGTCTTGTCCATGATCTTGTGCGGAGTGCAGGCGGGGCTGTGGGATAGCCCGCTCGGCGACGAAGGCTGGATCCGGGTGGTGAGCCGGGCGCTGGAGACGCTGGGCAGCGGCGACATCCCTGACCCGCTCAGTCCGCGGGCGGCGACCTGGGCGGCGCTGGCTATCTACCTCATGCACGAGCACCGGCCGACGACCGGCCGGCCGGCCGAGGCCGTGCTGTATGAGAAGGCCGCCGACGCGGTGGCATACCTGCTGCCGGACACCGACGCCGCGCTGCTCGCGGGCTTCGCCGAGCCGTTCACGAACGCGAGCGGTTATCCAGTCGATCCCGACGCCGTCATGGACGTCATCGCCATGATCGTCCAGGACGACCCGCTGGCCGAGGCCGTCGACATCCTCGCGGCGAACCATCCCGGCTGGGACGCGCATGCGCACGGGCCCGCGCTGCTGCACGTCGATGGTGACTTCCGCGGCACGTTCCTGCCGGCTGCCGAGGCCCTGGAGGCCGTCCCGGGGACGGGCACCGTCACGGTGTGGGCGACGGGATCGACCGCGGCCTGGACCCTGGCGGCCCGGCGCGACGGCACCCTGATCCGGGTCGAGCGAGGGATCGCGGGCCAGTTCACCTGGCACCATTACCGGCTCGGGGCGCTGGCCAGCCCGGTCGGGATCGCGCGGAACCCCGAGCGCGCCAATCGCACCCTGATCAGCCACGGGCCGCTGAACCGGCCGTTCGATGAGGCCATCGAGGCGCTGGCCGCCAGCGGCGTGAACCTCACCGCCGACCCGCCCTCCCAGTGCCCGGACTAACTGGCCTCGGTCTGGAACAGGCCCGGCATGCGCCAGCTGATGGTGGCCGGCACGTCCCTGCTACTTGCCGCTGATCCGCTCGGCTTGCGCACGGACGACGGCGAGGACCCGGTCATCACCGGGGGTTTCCGGGATGGCGGTGAGCACCCGGTCTAGCGTCTCGGTCACCACTGCCGATGCCGCCCGTCGCCGGATGCCCCAGGTGGCCGCCTCGTCAATGAGGCTGGCCGCGGTTACCTTCCGGATATCGGCCTGGCGGCCGACCAGCTGGCCCAGGTGGGTGTCCGCCCGCATTGGCCCTCCCCCGCTGTCAGTCAGCTCCAAGGCGATCGTCGATAGGACGTCATACAGCGGCGCCAGCCTGATGGTCGGGCTATCCGGGTCGTGCAGCACGGAGAAGTTCTTGGCGTGCGCATCCGCGTTGCCGACGGCCATGTTGAACGTCGTGTAGCGCAGCAGCGTCGTCACGTCGCCGGGATCGCCGAAGTTCCGCAGCAAGCCGGCGAGGTCCCGCAGTGCCGGGCCGCCCTGCTCCTCGTACTTCAGCCCCGGCGGCGTGGCGGTCGCCTGGCAGCCGTCCTCCTGGTGCACCCGGGCCGGAACGCGCCCGTCGGGTGCCTGCTTCCTGTCATAGCGCCTGACGGCCAGCACGCAAAGCCCCGCTGCGTCGAGCAGTTCCACCTCCGGCACCGCCAGCCCGCAGGCAGCCGCGAGCCGCAGGCACGTGGCCTCGTTGGCGGCCATCGGATGCGGGCCGTCCGGCTTGAGGATCCAGGTGGAAGGAGCATCCCCGTAGGGAAGCTGCCACGTGCCGTCGGCGGCGCGGCCCAGCAGCGCCTTGCGCTGGAAGCCGGCCAGGGACGGCCGGAAGCCGCGCTCCGGCGCAGCACCGAGCGGCGCGACGTCAAGCGCGTTGATCACCCGCCGCAGGTCGCCAGGTGCCATCGGGACGTATCCGCTGGCGCCATTCCCGCCGGGCCGCTCCCCGTCGGGGATCACCATGATCGCCCCGGCGCAATCGCGGCCGAACGCCTGGAGGATGCCGTAGGTGTCCACCGGGCGGGTCCCCGCTAGGGCTGCCATGCGGGCGAGAGCCGGACCCTCGGGCAGCATGTTCTCGAAGAAGTCCAGGCCGCGCAGGTCCCGGGGACCGGCCGGGGCGCCAATCGGCAGGCCGACCGACAGTACCGGGCTGCCGAGTCCCCACCGTTCAATCCCCTCGGCACGCCACTCTAGCCGGATCCGGAACTCCGGCCCGGGCGTCAGCACGGCCACGGGCGTGTCGTAGAGCCATACGACCAGCCGGTCAGCCACGGGCCTGCCTTGGCCTGACGATGACCTCGCAGCCAACGAAGCGCAGCAGCCGCAGCGCGTGGGTGAGCGAGCCGCCAAACTTGCCTGCTTCCAGCGACGACAGGTATGGCTGTCCGATTCCCATGGCCTCGGCGGCATCCACCTGGGTCACCCCGGCGGCCGCCCGGAAGTGCTTCGCGGCCGCACCCAGGTCCCGCGCCGTGGTTACCAGGTACTCGTCATGCCGTATCGTCATAGACCAATATTACCACGCTATTGGTAATCAGCGATATCGGCGACTTCCGATATCGGGGCCAGTCAGCTGACGGCACGCGCAGCCGGGGTCGCCACTGCCCGTTCGGGATGAAGATCCTTGGAACGGTTTGGGCGAGCGCCCCGGGGAGGGGACGGACCGGGGCGCTCGCGTCGCGGGGTGACTTAGTACAGGCCGACGATGTTGCCGTCGTCGTCGAGGTCAATGCTGATGGCGGCCGGGTTGCGGGCCAGGCCGGGCATCGTGCGCATGTCACCGCAGATCAGGTAGATGAAGCCCGCGCCCACTGAGGCGCGGGCCTCGCGGACCGGGAGCCGGAAGCCGGTCGGGGCGCCCTTCAGCGCCGCGTCGTGAGACAGCGAGTACTGGGTCTTGGCGATGCAGACCGGCAGGTTCCCGAAGCCGTTCCTCTCATAGCCAGCGAGCTGCTTGTCCGCCAGCGGGGCGTAGTCCACGCCGTCGGCGCCGTAGACCTTCGTCGCGACGGCCTCGATCTTCTCCTTCAGCGACGCCTGCGACGGGTACAGCATGCGGAAATCGGTCTTGCCGGAGCTCGCGACCTCGGCGACCGCCTCGGCGATCTCGGTGGCGCCGCGGCCGCCGTTGGCGAAATGCGTGCCGACGGCGCTCTTGATCCCCATGGACGCGGCGAGCTCGTGGATCGCCTTGTACTCCGACTCGAAGTCGCCGGGCATGGAGTTGATCGCGACGACCGGCTCGACGCCGAACGCGCGCATGTTCTCCAGTTGCTTGCGCAGGTTGGCACCGCCCGCGATGACGTCGTCGGGGTTCTCCTTGAGCATGTCCTCCGGCAGCGGGCGGCCCGCGACGACCTTGTACTTGCCGGAATGCGACTTCAGCGCCCGGACGGAGGCGACGACCACGGCGGCGTCCGGCGTGAGGCCGGAAGTGCGGCACTTGATGTTGAAGAAGCGCTCGGCGCCCATGTCCGCGCCGAACCCGGCCTCGGTGACCAGGTACTCCCCGGTGTGGATGGCGATCAGGTCGGCGACGACCGAGGAGTTGCCGTGCGCGATGTTGCCGAACGGGCCGGCGTGCACGAAGACCGGCGTGTTCTCCAGGGTCTGCAGCAGGTTCGGCTTGAGCGCGTCCTTCATGATCACGGCCATCGCGCCGGCCGCCTTGAGCTGCTCGGCGGTGATCGGCTCGCCCGACTTGGTGTAGCCGACGACGATCCGGCCCAGCCGCGCCCGCATGTCCTTGAGGTCCTTGGACAGGGCCAGGACCGCCATCGCCTCCGAGGCCGCGGTGATGTCGAAGCCGGTCTGCCGCGGCACGCCGTCGCCGGCCGCGCCGAGGCCCGCGACGATGTTCCGCAGCGAGCGGTCGTTGACGTCGATGACGTGCTTCCAGGTGATCTGGTTCAGGTCCAGGCCGAGCTCGTTGCCCATGTACAGGTGGTTGTCCACCATGGCGGACAGCTGGTTGTGGGCGGCGGTGACCGCGTGCATGTCGCCGGTCAGGTGCAGGTTGAGGATCTCGAACGGCACCGCCTGGCTGTAGCCGCCGCCGGCGGCGCCGCCCTTGATGCCGAACGTCGGGCCCATCGAGGCCTGCCGGATGGCGATCGTCGCCTTCTTGCCGATGTGGGCGAACGCCTGGCCCAAGCCGATCGTGGTGGTGGTCTTGCCCTCCCCGAGCGGGGTGGGCGTGATCGCGGTGACCACGATGTACTTGGCCTTCGGGCGGTCCTTGAGCTCCTCGATGGCCTTGAGGTCGATCTTCGCCACGTGCTGGCCATGCGGCTCGATCAGCCACGGCGGAATGCCGATGTCGTCGGCGATCTCAGTGATCGGCTTGAGCGTAGCCTGGCGCGCGATCTCCAGGGCGCTGGGCATCGACATGTAGGTCTCCTCGTCTCCAAACGACCTGGGATAACGGTCGTTTTGAGACGATTGTGTCGCGCACGCCCTAGGAGACGTCCATGGCGGCTAGCCCAAAAAGGATCCTTGGCAATCTGCGGCTTCCGACAGCCGCGCGTGGGCGGCGCGGACCCGAGGGACGGGTGGGATCAGCGGCCGGGACGCCCCGTCGTCGAGGGTGACCAGCAGCATGGTGGCATCGTCGGCCAGCGTGCCGCCGGCGTGCCGCAGCAGGTCGGCCTGGATCGCCCTCAGCAGTGACCTGTGCGCGGCCCGCCGGAAGGCCCGCCGGCGGGCCGGCTGCTGGCTGGCCAGGACCGTCGCGCGCTCGGCGAGCGGGTACAGCCGCCCCTGGCCGTCGCGCGCCTCGGTCACGCCGTCGGTGTACAACAGCAGGCTGTCACCGGGGCCAAGCCGCAACGGCGCCGGGCACGCCGGGCCGTCGGCCAGGTCTAGCAGGCCCAGCGGCGGGGCCAGCGCGATGGCGTCCAGCACGGTGGCGGTCCCGTGCGGGTCCTGGAGCAGCAGCGGCGCCGGGTGCCCGCAGTTGACGATCTGCGCCTCGCCACCGGCATCCCACGGCACGGAGATGATAAGCGCGGTCACGTACTCTTCGTTGATTTCCGAAGAGCGCGGCCGGGCGGTGAGGAACTCATCCAGCCCCGCGGCGATGTCCTGCACCGGGACCGGCCGGCTGGCGAGGTCGCGAAAGGCCCGCATCACCTCGGCTGAGGTGCACGCCGCCCGCGGGCCATGGCCCATCACATCGCCGACGAGCAGCCGGATGGCGGAGGCGGAGTCCACCGAGCAGACAATGTCGCCGTTGGTGGTAGCCAGGCTCGTCGGCGAGCACTCCCCCGGCGGGCGGGCGCGGCGGGCGCGGCGGGCGCGGCGCGGCGCGATGCTCGCCGGGCTGGTTAGCCACGTGATCGCACACCGCATGTACACCCGCCGGGATGAGGGGGTCGTTGACGCAAAGAACTCTACGGCAACCGATTGCTCTTCGTAGCGCTACATGCACATACCGCGAGGGGGATTTTGGAAATCATCCTATTGAGCGGCACCCCGGGCGCACGATAACCCCGATCCCTGGGCGAACTCGACAAACTGGTGCATCGAGCGGGCTGCCTCCAGGGCGGACACGCCGGACACGGCCACCAGCAGCACCGCCCCCGCGAGCAGCAGCGGGCTCAGCCGCGGGGGCGGCAGCAGCAGCGCCGCGACCCGGCGCGGGACCGGGCCGGCCCCCCGCGCGGCGTTCCACGGGAGGGTGACCAGGCCCAGCGCGGTGCCCAGGCTGGCCCGCCCCGGCCTCCGCCCTCCCGTCTCCCGCGACCTGGGCGGAGCCGCCTTCGCGGCCAGCGCCGCGCGGGCGATGGCCTTGGCGGCCAGCTCGCGGTCGCCGGTCGCGGCCGCCGCCCGCTCATCGGCCCAGCGTTCCACGGTGTAGCCGGCGGCGGCGGCGACCGGGCGCAGCAGCGGGTTGGCGGCGGCGGCCAGCCGCGCGGCGGCCGTGAAGAGGTAGTGCGCCCCCGCCGCGTGGGTGCGCTCATGGGCCAGGAGGACCTGCCGCTCTGACTCGGTCAGCACGCGGAGCATGCCGGAGGTGACCACGATGCGGCACGGCCAGCCGGGCAGGGTGTAGGCGTCGGCGGCCTCGTCCTCGGTCACCACGACCTGCCCCGCGCCGGGGAGGTCGCGGGCCTGCCTGCCCGCGGCGGCGATCGCCGCGACCCGGCGCAGCAGCGCCCGGCCGACGGCGAAGACGGCGAAGGCCAGCAGCGTGCCCGCGATGATCGCGACCGGCATGGACGCCGGGCTGGCCCGGCTGATCACCCGGGCTGACATGTGGGCGAGGCTGGCCACGAACGGCACCCGGAACAGCGCGTTCAGCGCGAGCAGGCCCAGCACCACGCTGCTGGACGCCGCCAGCGCCAGTGCGCTGCCCGCGAGCAGCCAGGTGGCCGCGCAGGGCGGCAGGCGGTCACTGAGCGGCCGGGCGGCGAAGGCCGCGACCGCGGGGATGAGCAGGGGTATCAGGTAGGCCGCCCAGTACATCTCAGGTCCCCCGTTCCCCCGCCGTCCCGTCGCCGAGCATCCTGCGTAGCAGTTCCTCGTCGCTTTCGGACAGGCCGGAGACGAACCGGGCGAGCACCGCCTCGCGGTCGGCCTCCGCGTCCAGCACCCGCGCCATCCGGCGGGCCGCCAGGCCCGGCTCGTCGGCGACGGGAGCATAGGCGTAGGCCCGCCCGACCTTGCGACGGTCCAGGACGCCCTTGTCGTGCAGCCGGGACAAGATCGTCACGACGGTGGTGTAGGCGAGGTCGGCGCCCAGCCGGTCCCGGACCTCCCCGGGGGACAGCGCCACCCCGGCCGCCTGCAGCGCGGACAGCACCGCGGCCTCAAGCTCTCCGGCGCCGCGGCGGACACTGTGCTCTCCAAGGCCACTGTGCTCTCCAAGGCCAGGTAGCTCTCCAAGGCCACGGTGCTCTCCAAGGCCAGGTAGCTCTCCAAGGCCAGGGTGCTCCTCGAGACCGGGCTCCACCGGATCGTGCATGGGTGTGCGTCTGCCCCTCGGGTCGGGTAACCTTCTACTCGATTGTAGAAGTTCTATCTCGCTGTAGATATTCATCTTGCCATGGTATCGGCGATGACCGGGGCGCACATCGAGGAGAAGAATGCTCCATCAGCTGCTCAATCCGACCGCCCTGCTGTCCAGTTACGGTGCCATCGGCCTCTTCGTGGTCTTGTTCGCCGAGACCGGGCTGCTGATCGGCTTCTTCCTGCCTGGTGACTCGCTGCTGTTCGCGGCCGGGCTGGCCTGCGCCACCACCCCGGGCGCGACGCTGCACATGAGCCTGCCCGCCGTCATGGCCGCCGCGGCCGCCGGCGCGCTGATCGGCGCGCAGACCGGGTACCTCATCGGCCGCTCGGCCGGGCCCGCCCTGCTGCGCCGGTCGCGCAGCCGCAAGCTGCACCGTGGCGCCGAGCGCGCGGCCGCGATGCTCACCCGCTACGGACCGGGCAAGGCGGTGACGCTCGCCCGCTTCATCCCCGTGGTGCGCACCGTGGCCAACCCGGTGGCCGGCGCCCTGGGCGTGCCGAGCGTGGTGTTCACGCTCTGGCAGGTCGTCGGCGGGCTGCTGTGGTCGCTCGGCATCATCGCCGCCGGGTACGGCCTGGGCTCGGCCATCCCCGGCATTGACCAGTACCTGCTGCCCGCGATCGCCGTCATCGTCATCGTGTCGCTGCTGCCGCTGGCCCTGGAAGCCCTCCGGGTGCGCCGGGAGCGGACAGAGGCCGCCGAGCGAGCGGAACGGGGAGAGCCGGCCGGCCCCCCTGCCGCTAGCTCCTGGCAGCCGCCGTCGGGCCAGCCAACCCGCTGGTTCTGGCAATACCGCGAGAACGAGGACTCACCGTCTCCGGAAGCACCGTCTGGGGAAGCACCGTCTGGGGAAGCACAGTCTCGGGAAGCACCGCCCACCGGAAGAAAGGGCTAGTAACCCGATGCCGATCCTGACCTACCCAGAGGCCATGTTCGTGGGCCTGCTGCAGGGCGTGACCGAGCTTTTCCCCGTCTCCAGCCTGGGGCACAGCGTCCTGATCCCCGCGATCATCGGCGGGTCATGGGGCCAGGACCTGAGCGTCTCCCGGCCGGAGTCGCCCTACCTGGCATTCATCGTCGGCTTGCACGTGGCGACCGCCGCCGCGCTGATCTGCTACTTCTGGCGGGACTGGGTACGGATCATCGGCGGCCTGGTGTCCTCGATCCGGTACCGGCGGGTCGTCACCGCCAACGAGCGCCTCGCCTGGCTGATCATCTTGGCGACGATCCCCGTCGGGATCGCGGGGCTGGCACTTGAGCACGCGTTCCGTGTCTTCTTCAGCAAGCCGGTCCCGACGGCCTTGTTCCTGTGCGTCAACGGGCTGATCCTGCTGGCCAGCGAGCGCCGCCAGCGGGCCCGGGTAGCCGCCGGGCTCCAGCCGCAAGCCCTGGCCCAGGCCCAGCGAGCACCGCAGTACCAGCAAGCACCGCAGTACCAGCACGAGCAGTACCAGCGCGACCAGCGCCACCCGCAGGGAGAATGGCACGATCAGCCGCAGCAGCAGCAACGGGGCCGCGACTGGCACCCGCAGGACGAACGGCACCCGCAGGAGCAGGCCGAGCGCACGGAGCACGCGGTCGCGGCGGACCGGCGGCTGTCGGCGATGGGGTACCGGCGGGCCATCTTGATCGGCGCCACGCAGATCGCGGCGCTGCTGCCGGGCATCAGCCGGGACGGCATCGTGACAGTGGCCTCGATGCGGACCGGGCTGAGCCGCCAGGACGCGGTGCGCTACTCGTTCCTGCTGTCCACCCCGGTCATCCTGGCGGCCGGGGTGCTGAAGATCCCGGACCTGTTCGGGCCGCTCGGCGCGGGCATCGGCGGCCAGGTCGTGGTCGGCAGCGTACTGTCCTTCATCGGGGCGTTCCTGTCGGTGCGGTTCCTGACGAAGTACTTCGGCGAGTCCAAGTCGCTGCGGCCATTCGGCATCTACTGCCTGGCGGCGGGCTTGTTCAGCCTGTTCTTCGTGCTCGCGTTCCGGTAGCCGCCGCCGGGGCGGATCGGGCTTGCCCGCTCGCGGGCTGGCGCCACGCGGGATTCGGCTTTACGCTGACTCATTAATGTCCCAATGAGACCGAGGCGACAGTCATGGGACGCGATCAACGCCTGCCAGAGTCGGCGGATTCCTGGGGCGAATTCCACGCGCTTATCGACATGGAGCGGGATGCCCGGGAGAACGAGGGGTCCGCTTTGTGGCGAATAGCCGCGACGCTGCTATTCGTCACGGGGCTGGTGCTCCTGGCCTACGCACTCCAGGGCGGCCGGCCGTGGCTATTCCTCTGCGCGCTCTCACCCCTGGCGGTCCTGGGCGTGATGGCGTCCCGCGCCCTCGAGCACGCCGAGCGCGCTGCCCGGCGCGCCGCGCAGCTCGAGCTGCTTGAGCGGGCATGGCAGGCCCACCTCGAGCGCGGCTTGCCGCCTCGGTGACCGGCGGGCGGACGGAGCATGCCAGCGCCAGCTCGGGGTCAGTTACCGCTTGACGGAAGCGCCCAGGCGGTCGCGGTCCAGGTCACGTTGTCGGTCGTGGCATCCTTGGCGACGAACGTCACCCGCACGAGCAGGCCCTGGACCGTGCCGTTGTTGTTGGTGTGGCCGGTGAGGCACAACTGCACCCCGGGCTTGAGCTGCGTGAGCAGCACGCTGCCCGCCAGCGGATGCCGGGTGATCGCCAGGTTGCAGGCCCCCGCGTCCGGGCTGCCGGTCACCGCGGCGGCCTGGTCGGACTGGTTGAACTCGATGTCAGTGTTTCCGTTGTCGCCGCTGTTGTTGCAGTGCAGCCAGAAGTCGCCGTCACCGGACTGGTCGGTGCCATTCGCGGTGACTACCGGCCCCTGGGCGGTGAAGCCGACCGCGGAGGGGGTGTGGTCGCCGTTGCAGCTGCCGCCCGGCATCGTGAACTGGGTGGTGGCGTCGCTGTACAGCTGCACGAACCCGCCGACCAGGGTGGGGTTGCCCGCGCCGCCGGTCGCCCCCGCGCTGTCGGACGGAGTATTCGGCGAGCTGCCGTCAGTCGCCGCGGCCGGGCCGGCGGACGAGGCGCTGCCGGGCGCAGCATCCGGGGAGCCGGAGTCGGCCGGCGAGCCGGCCGTGGTCGGGGTCACCGGCGCGGCGGCCGTCGCGGGCGCCGAAGCCGACGATGCCGGCGAGCCTGCGCCGGAGGTCAGGCTCAGCGCCCCCACGCCTCCCCCGGCCGCCACCACGACGACCGCCGCCGCGGCGGCCACCCACGGCCAGGGGTTCGGGCGGCGCCGCGGCGGCGGGCCCGCGGAGTGCGCCGGAGCCCCGGCCGGGACTGGCGGGTAGCCCGCCCCCCACGTCCCGGTGCCGCCGGGGCCCGAGGGCATCCCTGACCCCGGCGGGAGCGTCCCCCACGGGGGCGCCTGCTGCTGGAAGGCGGCCGGGGACCCGTACGCCCCGCTCGGCGCCCCTTGCGGCCCGGCCGACGCGGCCATGGCCGCCGCGGGCACCGCCAACGGGGCGGCGGCCGGGATTGCCCCGCCTCCGCCCGCCCCCGCCGGGTCCCTGGTCCCGGGTGCCCTGGCCAGGTCGGCCCGGGCCACGGTGGCGGTGTAGTGCGCGGCGGCGCTCAGGTCGTAGGCGGCGAGGGTACTGGAGACCGGCTGCGGCAGCCACTGCTCGCCGATCGCCTGCCCGTCCAGCCTGGCCTGCACGTACGCGATGACCTGGTCGACCGTCGGGCGGTCGTCGGGGTTCTTGGCCAGGCAGGTCTCCACGACCAGGCGAAGCTCCTCGGGGCAGTCGGTCAGGTTGGGCAGCTCGTTCGCGATGCGGTGGAAGATCGCCGCGTGATGCCCGTCGCCGAACGCCGTGTGGCCGGTCGCGGCGAACAGCACCAGGTGCCCGAGGGCGAACACATCGGTGCCGGGGGTGACCGCGCGGCCCGCGACCTGCTCCGGCGCCATGAAGGCCGGGGTCCCCATCACCGCGCCAGTGCTGGTCAGCGTGCCGGACTCGGCGGCGTGGGCGATGCCGAAGTCGATGACGCGCGGCCCGTCCGTGGCTAGCAGCACGTTGGACGGCTTGAGGTCGCGGTGGATCAGCCCGGCGGCGTGGATGGCGGCCAGCCCCTCGGCGACGCCGGCCAGCAGGCGCATCGTCGAGGGCACGGGGAACGGCCCGAACTCGCCGACCGCCTGGTGCAGCGACGGCCCCGCCACGTAGGAGGCGGCCAGCCACGGCGGGCGCCCGTCGGGGTCGGCGTCCACCACCGGCGCGGTGTAGCGGCCCTGCACCCGCTGGGCCACGCTCACCTCGCGCTTGAAGCGGCGGCGGAACTCCGGGTCATCGGCGAATTCCTGCCGCATCACCTTGATCGCGACCGGCCGGCCGCTGGGCATGGCGGACAGGTACACGTTCGCCATGCCACCCGAGCCAAGCCGCGCGTGCAGCACGTACCCGGCGACCTGCTGCGGATCAGTGGCGCCCAACGGCGCGAATCGCTCAATCATGGACGCCCACCCCTGTGCGTGCCGGCATCGCCGCGCGCACGGACGCGGCGGCGTCTAATTTCACCCAACCTTTGACGCTACCAAAAGCCCCTAGGTTCACTTCAGAGCACAAAAACCCTGAAAAGAAAATTCAGCACGCAACGATCCCTTTTTCCACGTAAATTCACAGCTTCCCCGCAGGCCGCTAGTCATCCCCGGGCGAGGTCGTCCCCGGGATCACCAGGCCCGTCTCGTAGGCGATGACGACGAGCTGCGCGCGGTCGCGGGCATCCAGCTTGGCGAGGATCCGGCTGACGTGGGTCTTGGTGGTGAGCGGGCTGAGGTACAGGCGGCCGGCGATCTCGTCGTTGGATAGCCCCTCGGCGACCAGGGACAAGATCTCGCGCTCCCGCTCGGTCAGCCGGGACAGGTCATGGCCGGTCGCCGGGCGGGTCGTCCGCCCGGCGGCGCGGCCCTGCTGGGCGAGGTTGTCGATGAGGCGGCGGGTGACGCTCGGCGAAAGCAGCGCGTCGCCGCGCGCCACCACCCGGATGGCGCGGATGAGGTCGTCGGGCTCGCAGTCCTTGACCAGGAACCCGCTCGCGCCCGCGCGCAGTGCCTGGTAGACGTACTCGTCGGACTCGAAGGTGGTCAAGATGATCACCTTGACCCCGGCGAGGTCAT
>JAICUO010000385.1 GCA_025935815.1 Streptosporangiaceae bacterium | reverse complement strand
GGGCCGTCCTCGGCGCCCGCGCGGCGCGGCTTCGGATCGCGCTGGCCGACAAGGACCGGGGCGCCTCAGCCGTCGAACTGGCCGTCATCACCGCCGTGATCCTGGTCATCGCCGTCGCGCTGCTCGCGGTCATTCGCACCTTCGTGACCAACCAGTCGAACCAGATTCAGACAACCAACCCATGAGGTAACGAAGGCCGCCCCGCTCATGGTCCGCCACCTCGCCTCCATCGGTCACCGCCTGCGCGCCGCCAGCCGGTCCGATCGCGGCTCCAGCGCCATCGAACTGGCCGTGCTCGCGCCCGCGTTCCTCGGCGTGATCATGCTGATCATCCAGTTCGGCCTATGGTTCAACGCCCGCCAGGTCGCCTTGGCGTCGGCGCAGGCCGGGGCGCGGGTGGCCCGGGAAGAGTACGCCAGCCCCACCCTCGACTGGCAGGCCGACGCGACGGGCACGGCCCGGAACTACTTCCGCACGCTAGACACGCGCCTGCTCGCCCGGCTTGACGCCAAGCCGGCGACCGGAACCGAGGGAGGCACCTTGGCGGTGGGGGTCACGGTGTCGGGTCCGCTGGGTTACTCAGTGTTCAGCTGGTTCGGCCTGGACTGGAAGGTCTCCGCGACCGTGACCGGTCCGGTCGAGTGCTTCCATCCGGTCAACGCGGGCGGAGCCTGCGGATGAGGCACCTCATCCACGGGCCGATAGTGGGGGACTCCGTCTCGGCCCCCGGGGATGAACAGGGCTCCATGTCGGTCGAGCTCGCCGTCATCATTCCCGGCCTGATCGCGCTGATGCTGCTCGTCGCGCTGGGCGGCCGCTTCCTAGAAGGCCACGGCGCGATCGACGGCGCCGCCCGGGACGCGGCCCGCGCCGCCTCCCTCGCCCGCTACCCCGGCCTGGGGCAACTGGGCGCCACGTCGCTGGCCGAGCAGGCGGCCGCGAGCGACCTGTCGAGCTGGTGCACGGGAACCAACTTCGGCGTCACCGTGAGCGGCTTCCCCGGCCTGGGCCAGCCCGCCCAGACCGGAGACAGCGTCACGGTGACGGTGACGTGCTCCATTGACACCAGCCCCTTCGGGATCTTCAACCTGGGCACTCGAACCCAGATGACCGGTGTCGCCGTCGCCCCCCTTGACCCGCTCATGTGCCGGGGGACGGCATGCTGAGCCGCGACATCCGCTCCCGCGCCCGCCGTCACCACCGCCACGCTGGTGATCAGGGATCGGTCGCCGTCTTCACCGCCGTGTTCGCCCTCGCCGTTCTCTTCCTGGTCGCGCTGCTGGTGGACGGCGGCAGCGCGCTGAACGCGCGCGAGCGCGCCGCCGACATCGCCGAGCAGGCGGCCCGCGCCGCGGCGACCGACCTGAACCTGGCCAGCCTGCGCGGCGCCACCGGCGCGGTCACCATCGACTGGGCCACCGCGTGCGGCGTCGCCCAGCGGGCGATCGACGCCTACTCCAAGGGCTTCAACGCCCACACCACCGCCCAGATGACCGACTGCCAGCAGGGCAAGGACGCGCGGACGGCGGTCGTCACCGTGCGGGTGACCACCACGCCGCTGATCCCGGCGCCCGGGTTCGGCACCGTGATCATGACCGCGACGCAGCAGGCCACGGCCGCCTGCGGCAACGCCGACCAGCAGGAGGCATGCTGATGGCGCCACCGATCCCCGGCTTGCGCAAGCCCGCCCCGCCCCGCCGCCGGACCGCAGGCGACGTCCTGCTCGGGCTGCTCGCCGTGATCGCGCTCGCCGTGCTGACCGCAGGCGTCCCGTTGGGGCTGATCGCGTACTTCGGCTCGCCGGTGCCGCACGGGCTCTCGCTGAGCACGTTCACCACCCAACTCGACCTCACCGCCATCCTCAAGATCTTGTCGGTAGTCGTCTGGCTCGCCTGGATCCAGCTCGTCTGGTGCGTGGCGGTCGAGATCCGGGCCGCGGTCCGCAATGTCGGCGTCCCCAGCCGCGTTCCGCTGGCCGGCCCCACCCAGTCGCTGGCCAACCGGCTCGTCACCGCCGCGCTGCTGCTGTTCAGCGTGACCGCCGCGCTGTCTCCGGCGCTTCCGGCCCACTCCGCCGCGCCGCCCCGGCCCGCGCACAGCATCTCCGTCCAGGCTCAGCTGCCCGGCCAGGCGACCGGCACGGCGTCGCACGACGACGGCCTCCTGCCCGGGCAGCACGCCGCCCGCCCGACCGGCCTGGGCCACCAGGCGGCCGTCGTCCACCACGCGGCGACGCAGGGCAAGGTTTACGTGGTCAAGCCGCCCGCGGGGCGCTACCACGAGTCGCTGTGGGAGATCGCGCACAACCACCTCGGCGACGGACGCCGCTACCACGAGATCTACGAGCTCAACAAGGACCACGTCCAGCCTGACGGCACCAAGCTCACCAAGGCGTCGCTGATCCGGCCCGGCTGGGTGCTGCGCATGCCCGGCGACGCCTCCGGCCCCGGAATCCAGACGATCGCGCAGCACCTCGGCCACGACCACCAGGCACCGCGGCCCGTTCAGGAAGACCAGCACCGGGCCAGCCACGGCGGCAGCGCCAGCATGGCGGCCGCGCACCTGATGGCCTCCGTGCAGGAGGCTTCCCGGCAGGTCTGGCCGGCTGAGCTGGCGGCCGCGAGCCTGCTCGCGGCCGGGGTGCTGTCCGCCCTGGGCCAGCGACGGCGGGAGCGGCTGTGGCAGCGGGCCTTCGGGCGGCGGCTGGCCGCCCCGGAGGGGGACGCGGCGCTGGCCGAGCAGGCGCTGCGGCTCGGCGCCGACGACCCGGCGACTCAGCTCCTCGACATCAGCCTCCGGTACCTGTCGCGGTCCCTGGCGGCCAGCCGGAAGGCGCCGCCGACCATCTTCGCCGCCCACCTGTCGGCCCACGAGCTGGACCTGTGTGTCGCCCCGCCGGATGAGCACCCGCCCGCGCCGTGGACGGCGAGCGATTCCGGCCAGGTCTGGCGGCTTCCGGTCGCCGCCGCCAGTTCCCTGGACGCGGTCGGTGCCCTCGCCCCCTACCCGGGGCTGGTAACGCTCGGCACCAGCGACGCCGGCCGGATCATGGTGGACCTGGAGGCCGCCCACGGGCTGATCGCCGTCAACGGGCCCGCCGACGGCGTTCAGGCGGCACTGGCCGCGATAGCGGTCGAGCTGGTGACCAGCCGGTGGTCGGACCGGATGCGGGTGACACTGGTGGGGTTCGGGGAGGGCCTGGAGCTGATCTCCCCCGAACGAGCCCGGGTGTCGGCGACGCTCGATGCCGCCCTGGCCGACCTGGAGGACCGGGCGGCGGCGCTGAGCGGCTCGCTGGCCGCCGCCGGCCTCGACTCCGTGCTGACCGGGCGGGCGTTCGGCGGCGACCCGGAGGCGTGGGCGCCGCACTACCTGATCGTGGGCGTCCCGCCGACCCCGGAGCAGGCGCAGCGGCTCGTCGCGCTCGCCCGCGTCAAGCAGCGGACCGGGATCGGGATCGTGGTAGCCGGGGAGGTCGCCGGCGCGACGTGGACCTGGGAGCTGACCAGCGAGGGACGGCTGCGAGCCGGCATCCTCGGCTTCGACGTGGCGGCTCAGCTGCTGCCGCCATCGCAGTACGCGGCGGTGGTGGCGCTGTTCGCCGCCGCGCCGGGCGACGCCGGCCCGCCGCTCACCGATCCGGGCGCGGACGCCGCCCCCGCCCCGCACCTCGTGCCCGGGGCCAGGTTCCCGGTGGAGGTGGGACTGCTCGGGCCGGTCTCGGTCAGCGCCCTAGGGCCGGTGGACCCCGACCGGCTGGCGCTGTGCACCGAGGTCGTCGCCTACCTGGCCGCGCACCCGGGCGGCGTGCACCCGAACGTCCTGGCCGGGGCCATCTGGCCGCGCGGCGTCCCCACCGAGGTACGCGATGCCGTCTTCGCCCGGGTGGCCGCCTGGCTGGGAATCGACTCGGACGGAAAGCCGAACCTGGTCGCCGACTCCAGCGGGCGGCTCAGCCTGGGCGCCGCCGTGCGGGTGGACTGGCAGGTCTTCCGCGGCCTGGTCGCCCGGGCGACCTCCAGCGGGGACGAGGCGGGCTGCCTGGAGCGCGCGCTCGGGCTGGTGCGCGGCCCGGTCGCCGACGGGCGGGATCCGGTCGGCACGGGACTGGCCGGACAGTACGGGTGGCTAGCCACCGATGACTTCACCTATGAGGTCACCGCGCTGGTCGCCGATACCGCCCACCGGCTGGCCGTGCTGCTGACCGCCTCCGGTGACCCGGACCGGGCGACGGCGGCCGCCCGCGGCGGACTGCGACTCGCCTTCGACGACGAGGAGCTCTGGCGGGACCTGCTGCGCGCCGCGCACGCCACCGGGCAGGAAGCTGTGCTGCGCGCCGTGGTGGACGAGGTGAGCGCGCGCACGGCCTTGGATGAAGTGATGCCGCGGATGGCCCCGGAGACAGAGGCGCTCATCAACGAGATGCTGCCGTCCTGGCGGTCGTCGGCGGCCTGAATCGGGAACGGAGGAAGTCGTTTCATGCGACGAATGTGGGTGCTGGCGGGCTTCCTGGCCCTGCCCCTGACCCTGGCCACCGCCGCCTGCAGCAGCGGGTCGGGCAGCAGCGGCAATGACCCGAACGGGACGCTGCCCACGGCGAGCGCGCCGCCGCCGACGGCCGCGGCCAGCCCCACGGCCGCGCCGAGGCTCGGCTACGTCATGCCGCCGTTCGGCAAGGACGTGAGTATTCAGATGACATCGTGGATGCCGGGCGACGCCAACCAGGCGCGCGCCGTGATCGCCGACAAGAACTACGAGCTGGCCTTCCTTTACTCCGAGTACAAGGGCGGCAAGGACCAGCAATGGACCAAGTACGCCACCCCGGTGATGCAGCGGGAGATCATGTCGGTGCTGACCGGCCAGGACGTTACGACCGAGTCCTTCACCGGGACGATCCGGTACTTCAAGATGAGGGTCATCCCGGACCCGACCGTGGCGGGACGGCTGGACGTGTCCAGTTGCTTCGACAACGCCAAGTCGTCCAATACCAGCCTCAAGACCGGTGCCGTGCTGCCGGGCACCGCGAACGCCAACCAGCACTACGTGCGCATCACCGACCAGCTGGCCAAGAACGCGTCCGGCGAGTGGCAGGTCGCCGCCAGCCTGCCGCCGGTGTACTACCCGCAGGCGAAGGAGTGCAAGCAATGACCACCGGAAGGCGCACGGTCAGCGCCCCGCCCAGAGCGCGCGCCCTCCTGGCCTCCGCCGCGGCGCTGACCGCCGTCCTCACCGCGTCGGCGCTGATGGCGCAGCCAGCGAAGGCCGCCAACGGGCCGCCGGTCACCGGGTGTGACACCAATTCCAGCTGCGGGATCCAGATCGACAAGATGGTGACCTACGGCGGGAACCACACCCAGGGCCTCACCCACACCGTGGCGGGCCTCGCCGAGCCGCCCTGCCTGTGGGTGCCCGAGGGTGACGCGCACGCCGGGAGCCAGTACGTCATCGACTACGAGAACGGCGTTGACCCGGGGGCGGGCGCTGCCTACGACCAGCACGCCACCTACCTGCAAGCGCAGCAGTTGCTGGCCACCAACCCGGCCCCCGCCGGGGAGTGGTACTTCCTGCCGGTCAACCCGAACGCGGCCGCGGCCGCGCAGCTGGAATGCTACAAGCTGCCGCTGTTCTTCTTCGCCCCGCCGGGGACGCCGCTGCCCGGCGTGTACATCCCGCCGGAGACCCTCGGGCAGCTCGCCTACGCCCACCTGGACATCCCCCAGTTCGGGAGCCCCATCCTCAACCCGGTCGGGACGAGTGACGCCAACCTGCCAACGACCGTCCAGGTCCCCATCAACAACCCAGGGGCCGGAACGCTCGGCTTCACTGGCGACGGGCGCCCCTACGTGGCGGTCACCGCCTCCATCCAGGGCGGCGCGGTCAGCGCGACCGTGTGGGCGGTCGCGCGACACCTGAACATCAACCCGGGGACCGCCGCCGCGCGCACATTCGACGCTGATGTGTGCAGTCAGGTGCCTGCCGGGGGCCAGATGCTCGGGTCACGGCTCACGACCGGCCAGCTGGCGACGATCGGCGTCAACGGCAGCGTGGACTGCGGGGTGACCTACGCGGCACCCGGATCGTTCGCGCTGACCGGGAGCATCGGGTGGACCGCGTGCTGGGCGGCGACCCCCGGGGCGGTAGAGCCGCCGGGCGGGCCGCCGGGCGACTGCAATCCGAACATCCAGGGCGCGGGCGGACTCGCCGACAGCACCTTTGGCCCGGTCGCCGTCAACGTCAGGGAGATCCAGACGCAAGGCTGATCGCCTGGTCAGAGCTTCTCGGTGAACGCCTCGCCGCGCAGGGCCCGCTCGATCAGCTCGGCGGCCCGGGCGGCGGCCGCCAGCCGGCGTCCCTCGGTCCGGTAGGCGTCGAGCACGGCGTCGACGGCGTGCGGCGGCAGCGCCTCGCCAAGCTCGGTGCGCGCGCTACGGTAGCCCTGCCGGGCGCCCTCGACGCAGGCGGCGGTGTGATGGCGGGCCATCGCGGCCAGGGCTACCGGGTGCCGGCGAAGCACGCCGTGCAGCCGGTAGTCAGGCGGGACGACGTCGAGCAGCCAGGCGACGGCGGTCGCCTCGAACTCAGCGCTACCCGGCGGGTGGACCCCGGTCGGCCATCCCGGTGGCATGTACGCGGCCATGCCCAGGATCATATCAGCAGGTCGAATGGGCGTTCGAGATGAGCTCGATAGCTTGGCCGGGCAAATACGCCAAAGCAGGCGGGCCGTTCGTGGGGGGCCTCCCCGGCCGCCGGGTAACCGTCGGGTTACGCGCCGGCATGCGTGCGGTTCGCGGCCTCGGCGAACGTGCCGTCCACGTAGTCAGGAATCCGGGGCACCGCGGCCGCCGCCACGGCAGCCGCCGCGCGCTGGGCCTTGGCCGCCTGGCGCGCCTCCTTGGCCAGGCCGTCCCGGCGGGCTTGCTTGCGCAGGTCGCTTTCCCGGTGCCGGATGATCTCCCGGGCCATGCTGTGATGCATGATTCCTCCTCGTCCGGGAGCCGCCTGCCGGCCGCCCGTACTTCCAGGCTCGCCGTAAGGCCCCCGGGGGTGCATCGGGCAAAGTCCTTAGGTTCCGGCGGCGCTGACCGGGCGTGGCGGGTAAGGCTGCGCTAGCTGCCAAGTCACCCGGTAGACTGGTAACGCCCAGGAATTCGCGTGGCCTGGTGCCTGTCGGCCCGCATCAATGACGGGCACTTCCCTGAAGCCGAGGATGCGAGAACTCGACCATGCCCGCACAGCAGCACACCCTGACCGCTGATGCCCTCCAGCGCACCGCGACCCGCGATGACCTGCGGAACGTCGCGATCGTCGCGCACGTCGACCACGGCAAGACCACGCTGGTGGACGCCATGCTGTGGCAGTCGGGCGCGTTCCGCGCCAACGCTCACATCGCCGAGCGCGTGATGGACTCCGGCGACCTCGAGCGCGAGAAGGGCATCACGATCCTCGCGAAGAACACCGCGGTCAAGCACGGCGGGCTGACCGTCAACATCATCGACACCCCCGGCCACGCCGACTTCGGCGGCGAGGTCGAGCGCGGCCTGTCGATGGTTGACGGCGTGGTGCTGCTC
>JAICUO010000108.1 GCA_025935815.1 Streptosporangiaceae bacterium | reverse complement strand
GGGCGGGGTGAAGCCGGCCTCCGCGTGCGCCTCGGTGATGATCCGGACGACCTCGTCGGGGTCGTCGGCAATGGTGAACAGGTCGAGCTCGCTGCCGTAGATGTTCCCCTCGGCCTGCACCGTCTCGCGCAGCCAGCTCAGCAGGCCCGACCAGTAGGCGCTGCCGACCAGCACGATCGGGAACCGGGTGACCTTGCCGGTCGCGACCAGCGTCAGCGACTCGAACAGCTCATCCAGCGTGCCGAAGCCGCCGGGCAGCACCACGAACGCCTGCGAGTACTTGACGAACACCGTCTTGCGCACGAAAACGCAGGCAAGCGTAGAATAGGGAACACATGATCGCATAGAGGCCGAGGTCACGTTAGGATTCGTGCTAGATAGTGGAGGGCAGTGGAGTCCACTTCTCTCTGGTGTTTCTAGCATTCTCGCTAGCACGAGACGGGGGTCGCGATGGCTTACCCGCAGGCGAGGAAGTCCAAGGGCCGCGGGACGCGGTATACCGGGTACTACCCGAGATTGGCCTCTACCACGTCGTCCCAGCCGGCGAACCATCCCTCGGGCTTGTCCGCGACGCCGTCGAGGGATAACAGCTCATACGCGACGACCTTGCGCACGTTCACCACCTCCGATACACCAGGACCTACGCCACGGACCGCTCGATGACATCAGGATCTGCGGGCCCGGACGGGCCCGGCACCGGAAGGTGCCGCTGGTACCGGCCCGGCGGTGAGCGGCTGGCGGGAGCGATCGTGATCTCGTTCGCTGGCTCTTGCCCGCCGGGCTCATCGTCCGCGGCCTCGGCCACCCTGTGCGCCTGGCGCCGCGCGTACCCGGGTAGTGGGCAACGCCTCCCGGCGGCGCGCGGCGTAGCGTCGGCGGGAGGCGTTGGAATGCGGCGCGGCCCGCGATCTGGCTACCGGGCCGGGCTAGCGACCTGGTAGGCGCGGATGACTGTCTGCCGGGTGCTGTTGCCCGCGGAATCGGTGAGGTTCGCGGACAGGGAGACGAAGGCCGTGCCCGGGGGCGGGGTGACCGTGGTCGTCCAGGTGCCCGGGGCGCCGGGCCTCAGGGTGAGGGGATGCCAGGTCTTGCCGTCATCGAAGGACGCGCGGGCACCGATCGCGGTAATGGCCGCGCGCGGCGCGCCCGGCTGCAGGTCGGGCGCGACCGTCAGCGGGAACGGCCGGCCGGCCGGCGCCTGGTCCAGGAAGTCGAACGCTCCCCGGAACCGGATGTCCCACAGCGGCAGGGTCGCGGCGGTGTCGCCGGCCACGTGACCGGACCTGAATGTCCAGCTCGCGTCGGCCTTGGTGCCCAGCGTTGACCAGGGGACGTCGCGCTGGAACGAAGAGGTCAGGGTGTAGCGGGCAGGGCCCGCCGGGACGGTGAACGGCTGCTGGTCGAGGATGGGCCCGGTACCGACCACGGTGTCACCGCGGCGTAGGGTGAGCGTCCCGGTGATGTCGTCGAAAGGGCTGTAGGCATCGAGGTGCCGGGGCGCCGATCCCGAGTCGGGCCGGATGTCGGGCAAGATCACGTTGCCCAGGCGGGTGGTGGCGCTGGCGTTCCCGGGCGCGGCCGAGCCCCAGTCGTCGGAATAGGAGTGCCCGGCCCGGTAGGAAGTGACGGGGCCGTCTTCCCAGTAGGCAGAGTCCTGGAGCACGGACGTCTGCCAGGCGCTGGGGACACGTACTCGGTGACCGTCCCGCCGACTGGAGGGAAGAAGCTGATGCTGGCCAAAACAGGTGCTGCCCCGCTGCGAACGTCACGAAGCCGGCGGGCGTTCCCGCTACCATTTCGCTCACCCGGGCGCCGTCTTGCACAGCGTCCACGGGACGATCCACCGTCGTCGTCGCCTTGACGCCGCGGCGGGCGTCGGCGACATAGGTCATGTCCCCCGCCACGGTGACCTCGGGGTCCTCGATCATCGTCACGTCGCTGGCCGGGTCGTCCGCCGTGCCCGTGGTCAGGCTGGTGGAGATCTCATAGCGGCCCTGGGGAACGGTCGCGGCGACCACGCCGGATGAGAAGGCGAAGGTCGTCCGCCCGGTGTCCAGGTTGAGCAGGACCGGGAGCATGACGTTCTGGCTGTTGTCGGAGATCGGCCGGCCGGTGCGGTCGATCCCGGTGAAGGTGATGGTGGCGGCCCGGCTGGCGACGCCTACCGCGGTGCGCAGCACCGTCGCGCCGTCGGCGCTGGTGGCGGTGAGCCAGCCGCTGTACAGGCCCGCGGGGCCGCTCGCGGGGTGACGTCCACCGTGGCCCGCGCGTCGCCGCCCGCCGGGACGGTGACCGGCGATGGGCTGGCGGAGAACAGGCCCGCCGGGGCGGGCGACCCGTCCGGGCCGGTCATGGCCAGGGACAGTCCGAGGGTCAGCGGGGCAGAGCCGTCGTTGTGGTAGGTCACGGTCAGCGACGCGGGCGAGGAGGACTTCACCAGCGCCGACAGGCTGCCCGGGCTGGCGTAGGCCAGCGCGGCGGTGGCGCGGGCGAGGTCGAGCTGCCCGGCGCCTTGCTGGAAGGGGGAGGCCCCGGGGGCCGGGGTAGCGGAGCTCATCAGCGCCGCCTTGAGCTGCGAGCCATCCCAGCCCGGGTGCTCCTGGGCCAGGACGGCGGCGGCTGGGCCCAGGTTTCCGCCGGTTCCAGGAACGCCTGCGGCATCGGGCTGGCCACCAACTACCTCTGCTGCTGGGGTTCCAACGACGCCGGCGGACTCGGTCTGGGCATCAACGCCGGATTCACCAACGTTCCCACGCTCGTTGGCTGAGACGACCTGGCGGCGCCTCGGCCGGTGGAAGGCCGGGGCACCTCAGTGGTCCTGGAAGACGGCCTGGATACGGTCGAGGTCCCAGCCTCCGGCGGCGCCGGGTGGAGCGAGGAAGTAGTAGCGGCCGGTGTGTTGGGTCGGCGTGTACTGGAACACCAGCTGCCAGTTCTCGCGAAGGGCCCGGTCCTCTGCGTTCTGCTGGGCCTGCTCGTACTTTGCCTCGTACTCGTCGTCGTCCTCACCGTCATCGTCGCCGGGGTAGAGGTCCAGCGGATCCAGGCCTTGGTCCTGTGCCCATCCTTGCCAGTAGCCGGGGCCCTGGTACCAGTCGGCGCCGCCGCCGAGCTGATGGGGCGCCGGGTCGAACTGGCGGGCCCACGCGTCCAGCAGCGCGGTGTGCTGCGGACCGAGCGTGTCCCGTACCGCCCAGAAACGGCGGTAGTCGCAGGGCTGGTCGGGAAAACAGCCCTTGCTGACCGGGTCGAGGCGGTACTCGGCGTCGTGTCGTGGTCCGTCCGTGGCCGAGCGCAGGGCGGCCAGATCCCGGTGGATCAGCGTGCGGGCGGATGAACGGTCGTGGAAGAACTGGAGCAGGCCACCCCCGACGGGCCAGGGCAGCAGGTCCGGGAACCGCTCGGCGAGGACGGTGAAGTTGACCTGGAAAGTCAACGGCACCGGCGAGCCATCGGCGCCGGCCGGCCACGCGGTGCCGGGTGGCAGATCGGGCGAGCCGCCGAGCTTGGTGGCCAGCGGCGGCTGCGGTGCGGCGACGCGTACCGGGATCATCTCCAGGCTCGGTCGGATCATTGCGGTGAGTGTGCTCTCGTAGGCGGACAGCTCCGCGGGAAGATCCATGCACCGTACCGTAGACGGAAACGTCAAGCCGCCCCAAAAGCTCAACAGTTGACCTAGCCCCGGGGCTAACCTGGGCCGTTCATTGAGGGTTGCCCACATGGTGGGCGGATAAGGCACGAGTGCCTTCTGAGCTGGGAAGATAGGACTTGCTTCTTGTCTATCCAGGCGAGAGGCACCCGTCGAGTGAAGGTTAAACTCGCACTCGCCGTCGAGCTCCGCCGCCAACTCGTCCGGGTCCCGGCCGGGCCGGCGCCGTCCCCGGGACCGCGGCGATCGCGAGGACGGGCGGCTTGCGCCACAAGACCTGCGGAGCCGGGACCGACGCCAGGGGCCATCGCCTCGACCTCGATCTCGACCTCGACCTCGATGCGCCTGATCGGCGTCGGCCTTCAAACCCCCTCGTTCCTCCTTTTGGAGGAGGCCTGGCTGCTGTTTCGTCCCTTGTTCGTCCTTGCGGACGAGGCGACGTGGCGGGTGTGGCCCATAACGTCCAGTGCGGGCGGCGATGTGCCGCCGTCATACGGCGTTTCAATGAGAAGAGACCAGCCATGCAGCCTCCCGTACTGGCTCCCCCCCGCGTTGCGCTCGAAGCCACTGACCTGGTGAAAACGTACGGCTCTGGCGGCACCGCCGTCCGTGCTCTCGACGGCGTGACGGCGACCTTCACCTCCGGCGAGTTCACCGCGATCATGGGACCGTCCGGATCCGGCAAGTCCACGCTGATGCACTGCCTGGCCGGACTGGACACCCCGACCAGCGGGTCGGTGCGGATAGGGGGCACCGAGATCTCCGGCCTGGGTGACCGGGCGCTTACCCTGCTGCGACGGCGCCGGATCGGGTTCATTTTCCAGTCCTTCAATCTGCTGCCGACCCTGACCGCCGAGCAGAACATCCTGCTCCCCCTCGAACTGGCCGGGCGCAAGCCGGATCCCGCGTGGTGGGATGCTGTCATCCGGTCGCTGGGGCTGGCGGACCGGCTGCATCACCGGCCGAGCGAGCTGTCCGGCGGTCAGCAGCAGCGGGTCGCCTGCGCCCGCGCGCTGATCACCAAGCCGGACGTGATGTTTGGGGATGAGCCGACGGGCAATCTCGACTCCAGGAGCGGAGCGGAAGTCCTCGCCTTCCTGAGCGCATCGGTCCGCGAATTCGGCCAGACGGTGGTCATGGTCACGCACGATCCGGTGGCGGCCAGCTATGCCGGCCGGGTGCTGTTCCTGGCGGACGGCCGGGTCCGCGGTGAGATGCGCGCCCCGACGCCGGAGTCCGTGCTTGACTACCTCAAGCAGACCGGGGAGTGACTGAGATGCTGCGTAAAACCCTGGCCGGCCTGCGGTACCGAAAGGCGCGGCTCGCGCTGTCCTCAATCGCCATCGCGGCGGGCGTCGCGTTCGTGACGGGCACCCTGGTGATGGGTGCCTCAATTAACGCGGCTTTCCTCGGCAGCTTCGCCGCGGGTGCGAAGAACGTGGACGCCGCCGTGACCCCGCACGCATCCGGCGACAACGAGCTCGGCAGCGACACCGACCCGACGGTGCCGGCGTCCGTGCTGGGCCGGGTCAGCTCGGTACCTGGCGTCGCGTCCGCCGCCGGCCGGCTAGTCGGCCAGGCGCAGCTGCTCGACGACAGCGGAAAGGCCATCGACAACGCCGGGCTGCCCGGTTTCGGCATCAACCTCACGGCCGATCCCGCGCTGCGCGGCTTCACCGTCGCGTCCGGGCACGTTCCTGAGACGGCGAGCCAGGTTGCCGTTGACAAAACCACCGCTGCCAACGAGAACTTCCGGCTTGGCCAGATCGTGCGCGTTGTCGACCACGACGGCCGGGTGCGCGCGTTCCACCTCGTCGGCACGGTCGACCTGGGCGTGAACAACGGGTTCGCCAACTCCACGGTGACCGTTTTCGAGACCGCGACTGCGTTTAGCGTCACCAGCAGGCCCGGCTACGACCAGATCATCGCGCGGGCCGTGCCCGGCGCCTCGCAGGCCGCGCTGACCGACAGGATCGGCGCGCTGCCAGGGATGTCCGGCTACGTCGTGCAGACCGGCGCCCAGCTGGCCACCGCGGAGGCCAGTTCGGCTGGGGCCAATACCCAGCAGCTTCAGGAAGGCATCCTGGCCTTCGCGGTTATCGCGCTTGTCGTCGCCTGCATCGTCATCTACAACACGTTTACGATCCTCGTCACCCAGCGCGGCAGGGAACTGGCGCTGGAGCGGTGCGTGGGGGCGACGCGCCGCCAGGTCTTCGGCGCAATGCTGCTTGAATCCCTGATCGTAGGGCTGATTGCCTCGGCGGCAGGCGTCGTTGCGGGTCTTGGCCTGGCCTGGGGCCTGGAGCGGCTGTTCGCCGGCTTCGGCGCGTCCATCCCGACCGGTCCGCTCGTGCTGGCCCCGATGACGGTGGCGATCGCCGTGATCACCGGGACCGCCGTCACCATCGCGGCGGCAGTGCTGCCAGCGCGGTCGGCCACCCGCGTCGCGCCCGTCGCGGCGCTCAGCAGCCAGTACGAGCAGCCAGACAGTGTGCGGACCGGCTGGCGGCGAGTGGCGGTCGCCGCGGTCTTCGGCGTCGCCGGCCTGGTTGTCTCCTTCGAGGGGGCGCGGAACGCCGGGCTCGTCGAGATCACGGCCGGCGGAGTGCTGTGCTTCGTGGCGGTACTCGCGCTCGGGCCGCTGATGGTCCCGCCAATGGTCGCGTTCTTCGGGTGGCTGCCAGGAAAGTTCGCAGGCCCCACGGTGCGGCTGGCCGCCGTCAACGCCCGGCGCAACCCGCAGCGGGTGGCGGCGACCACCGCCGCGCTGACCATCGGCCTCACGCTGATGACCGCCTTCACCACCGTGATCTCGTCGGCCCAAGCCACCAGCAACGAGCGGATCGCCGCCGAGTATCCGTTCGATTACCTGGTCCAGGCCGGGGCCATCACCAGCAGCAGCGGTCAGCTCGTACCGCAGCGGGTGGTCAACGTGCTGACGGCCTCGCCTGCGCTCGGCCTCGTAGCGCCCGTCTACGGCCAGCAGGCCACGGTGAACGGGGCCGGAAATACTGGTGTCGGCGCGGTCAGCCAGAACGCGTTCGGGCTGACCGTCAAGCCGGCGATGGTCTCCGGGTCGATCACGGCCGTCGGCCCGGGCGTGGCCGCGATCGGTAAGGCCGAAGTCACTAAGCTGCACGTGGGCCAAGGCGGCACGATAGCCGTCAGCACACCTCACGGCGGCACCGAGAGGCTGCGGGTCGGGGCCGTCTACCAAGCGGACGGCGGGCTGCTGCCCCAGATCCTGCTGTCGGTGCCCGACTTCACCCGTGGTTTCCGGCCGGCCGGCGCGCAGCAGGTGCTGATCAACGGGGCGTCCGGCGTGAGCACCGCCACGTCACGGGCGGCCGTCAACACGGCGATCGCCAGCGATCCGCTGCTGACCATCAACACCTTGGCCGACTACCGGTCAGCGCTATCCAGCGCCGTCAACACGCTCATCGCGTTGTTCGGCATCCTGCTGGGACTGGCGCTGCTGATCGCCCTGTTCGGCATCTCCAACACGCTCACCCTGTCCGTCATCGAACGGACCAGGGAGTCGGCGCTGCTGCGCGCGCTTGGCCTGACCCGCAGCCAGCTCCGTCAGATGCTGCTGACCGAAGCGCTCTACATGGCCATGATCGCGGCGGCGCTCGGCGTCGGTCTCGGTACCGCGTTCGCCTGGACCCTGGTGAACTCGTTCCTCAAGTCGGCGGGCGGCGGCGTGATATCGATCCCGTTCGCCGAGATCACGGTGTTCGTCGTGGTCGGCGCCGCCGCCGCGCTGCTCGCCGCCGTGCTGCCGGCCCGGCGGGCAGCCCGGGTCTCCGCCGTCGCTGCCATGGCCGACGCCGGCTAACGGCTCGCGTTCGACACGACCGAAGGCACCCAACTGAACCTGGGGACCCGAACGACGGATCGAGCCAGCAGTGGAGCGTGCCGTAGCGGCCAGCGCAGCGCCGCCGCGTTTCCGGCGCAAACGCGGCGGCGCACGCGCCGGGCATGGCGTCGCCGTCCTGCTGAAGGTCTACGGCCGCGTGCGGTTGGCTGCCGGGGAGGAGCGCTGATGGCTGGGCTGGGGTCCTGGATCAGTCTCCCGCCATCCGCGATCGACCAACGCAACAGTGCCGGGGCCCCCTCCTCAGGGAGGAAGGTTCAGCTGATTGCGCGATAGCTTTCCTCCTTGCGGCAGAGGCGAAGGCTAATGCCCCGCTCATAGCGTCGATGCCATGAGCGCAACCAGAAGCGCACGATCGAGGCGCGGGGACTCACGAAGGTCTACGGCGAGACCACGGCCGTGCGGGTGAGACTGAGCCTGCGATCGGTGACCGCGGCGGTTTTCACGGCGATCTTCGCCGCTGCGCTGCCCGCCGCAATCACCGCCGCGTGGGTGCGCGGCACCGTGCTCAGCACCAGCGGGTACGTCGCTGCCGTCGGCCCCCTCGCCACTGACCCGGCGGTCCTCAGCGCCGTGCGCACCACCGCTGCCAGTGAGATCGATCTCATACTCAATCGCGCCGCCAGCACGCTACCACGCGCCGCGGCTATCCTGGCCCGCCCGCTCAGCAACGGCCTGGCCGGCTTCGCCGACAACGAGATCAACAGCATCCTGACCAGCCAGGCGTTCCAGCAGCTCTGGATAGCGGCCAACACGTCCGCGCACAGGCAGCTGATCAGCATCCTGAACGGGAACAGCACCGCCGTCGCCACCACCAACGGCGAAGTCGTACTCAATCTGGCCCCGCTGGTCAGCGCGGTACTCAAGGGCATCTCCAGCCGTCTGTCGGAGATGACAGGTAACGCCATCACCCTGCCAGCCATCAGCAGTATCCCCGCTGCCAACTGTCAGCAGATCGCCAGCCTCACCCGCACCTGGCTACCCCCCGACTGCGGGCAGGTCCCGCTATTCCCAGCCTCCGCCCTGGCCAACGCTCGGCGCGCGTATCGCATTCTCAGCAACGCCACACTCGCACTGCTGATCCTCGCCCCCGCTTCCGGAGCCGCTGCGCTGCTGGCCGCGCCGCGCCGCCGCCGCGCCCTGCTACTGCTGACCATCGGGGGCGCCCTATCGGTATTCGTGACATCTATCGCGGTGGCCCAGCTGCAATCGAGCCTCATCGGCCGGGCACGGCCGCGCTACCACCCAGCCGCTACTGCCCTCCTCCATGCACTCACCGGCGGCTTCTTCACCCTCACCCTGTGGTGCGTGATAAGCAGCCTGATCCTGGCCACCGCCGCGCTGCTCAGCGGCCTCCACTTCCGGGCCACTGCACTTCCGGGCCACTGCACCACGGCCAGCAGTCTGCACGGCGAAGCGGCGCCCCCATCGGTACCCGGCGGGTGACGGCCCGACAACGGGGTTCGTGGCTCCGCCCGTCGCTGGCGAAGCGTTGCGGCAAGCCGGCGACGGGCGGCGCCTGCCTTCTCGCCCCCGCTCTTCTTAGGGATGCGCATCCAGTGAACATGAAATCGGTCATGCCAGGACCAGCAGTCTTGATCTGAACGGCGATCAAACGACCGGTCTATCACGTGGCCGATCCACGCATTTTGACCCACCGCGGAGCGGTGGTTTCTACTGACAGTCGCAACATTTTCCCCTAGATTGTGGGGTTTGTGTTGTCATTGTCGCGTCGTGTGAAGAAGAGGCCGGGGCGGCGCCGCAGTGGGCCAAGCGCTGGCGCTTGCCAGCGGATTCACCGCGCTGGCCCCACTCCGCATCTGGCTGCACCACGGACAGGGTGAGGTAGCGGGCCATTTCCGCGGGGACAGCTAGCATGGCACGATAGGGGATCAAGTGGAGTCCTGGGGATGAAGAGATCCTGTGGTAAGACCTCTTCTACTGGGTTCCACGGCCGTTCCGGGCACGACTGGCGGGTAGCTTTCCTGGCCGAAGAATGCGATTATGTGGTCAGGTGAAGAGGTTCAGGCCATATGCGCGCCCGTGGCCTGTCGAGTCCAGGGGAGAATCGCTATGCCAGGACCAGAGATAGTGGAAACCAAATTTCTCAAGGGCCCGGGGCAAAGTCCTGTCATCGGCATGACTGTCCAGAACTTGATCATCGGAGACGAGCTCGAAAACTGGCAGATAAGAGAGAGGATCGTCGATGTCAGAGCGGACCCGCCAGACGCGTTCGACGTACAAGTCCAACTCACTTCGCAGTGGCATCCCGCCCAACTGCCCGCAGGCCACGTCAGAGGCGACGACCACGTGCTATCGACGACCGCGATTGTTACCTCGAAGCTGAGGGATGATCATGATAATACGTACGAGGTCACCCAGTACTTCGAGAAGAAAAGGACAGGCGCATCCGACGACACCGCCGAGGTCGTTGCGCACTCGGCCTTCACGATCAAGCACACCATCGTGCACAGGAGTAGCGGATGGATGTATTACACCACGAAAGATAACAATAAAGTAATAAACGGCGCGAGCATTGGCGTGGGCAGCATCCGCTTCCCAGCCGGCGATGAGCTGGATTACGTACTTCCCCTGCGCAGGAAAGATTTGGGCTAAGACAGATAATTAGAAGGAGTAAGGACAGGATGGACACCCACCCGCCCGGGTATCCATCTAGATCTGGGGATTTCCCAGATCAGCGGAGGGCTCGCGGACAGGAAGGAGGCAAAGGCCCAGAAGTTGCCGGTTGTGTTCATCACCGACGACCGCAAGGATGATGCGCGAAGCAGGTGACCGGTGCTGATCATGACGACGGAGACGTTTCTGACCGATGCTGAAGACTTACCTGGACGCCGAGGTCAGTCCCGCGACCGGGGACCAGGTGAAGTATGAGGCTCAGCGCATCGAGGAAGAACGCAAGCAGCATATGACCATGTTGCCTGAACTCACCGAGCGGCGTGCCGCAGCCGAGGCGAGATCCTCGATGATCCGGCGTGATAGACCAAATTGCCCGAAGCTATGAATTCCGCCAGGCTTCGTTACGCCGAGTTGGGCAATGCATTGGAGTCCTGAGCCGTGCAACCTGGGAATGCGGTTTGCGCAACTTCGCTACACCGCAGGGCCTGATCAGAGTGTCCGGAAGACGGGGGGAAGCTCATGAGTCCGTGGCCGTCATATGTACTTGCTCGATATGGCGAAACTGGTAGACCGCGCCTGCTTGCCTGAGAATCCCGCGGCGGTGAGCATCCGCGAGGAAGCCCATCAATGACCACGGAAGCCTGTGGTGCAACGCCAGCCACCATCGAACTTCAGCGTCGGCTCGCCGCGGTTGTAGGCAGCACGTTGGTTGCCCACGACCTGCACTCGGATCTGTCAACTATGAAGGGGTCGCGAATCGGGTCGCGGGAGGGCATGATTGTGCTGCGGCTTGCCTAGGCCCGGCCGGGTTACGCTGCGGCTTAGGCGTTTCAGTCGGCGGTTCTTGCGGCGTCAGGAGGGATGATGGCTGACCGTGAGGTCGGCGAGGCCCTGGCGGGCAGTTTCCTGGCGGAGCTGCCGGCCGAGGTGGTCAGCGAGCTGGTCGCCAGCGGAGAGCGTGCCGACTACCCTGCTGGTACTACTATCTACCAGCCTGGGTCGGAGCCGCAGACCGTGCTGGTCGTACGCGGCCTGCTGCGGAACTTCCTGCTGTCGCCGGAGGGCCGTCAGGTCAGCTACAGGTACACCCGGCCCGGCGACGTGCTGGGCATTCCGGTGCTGGTGGGCGGCCCGGTCAACGTGGGGGTCCAGGCGGTGGAGCCGTCCAGCCTGTTCCGGATCAGCGCGCGGACGCTGACTGCGGCCGCCCGCCGTGACTCCCGGGTGTCCTGGGCCATAGCCGAGTTCGTGACCCGTCGGCTATATGAGAACCTGGAGCAGACCGCGGTCAACGCGTTCGGCTCGGTGCGCCAGCGGGTCGCCGTTCACCTGCTCGATCTTGCCTCTGCCCGGCAAGGGCCGGCTGGGCGGCTGACCGCCCGGGTCTCGCAGCAGGAACTGGCAGATGCGGTCGGGTCGGTCCGTGAGGTGGTGGCCCGGGTGCTGCGCCAACTGCGGACCGCTGGAGTCATCGCGACCGCGGCGGACCGTATCGTAATCCTGGACGCGACCCGGCTGTATGTCGAATCAGCAGGATCAGCCAGGGCGTGACTTTAGTCGCCCGGTCAGCCACTGAGGTCACAGACATGCGTGCCAGCTGACGGCAGCCTTAGGTTGGTAAGGCCTGTGACCAGGCGCGGGCCAGCAGCGAAACGAGGTGACCCATGGGCGTCCCGGTCCCGGCCTCACGCACCGAGTCCGGATCAGGCGACGCGGTGAAGGCGGTGTCGGTGATCGGCACCGGGACCGTGCGGATCCGCCCCGAACACCTCTACGGCACCCGCAAGCCGCTGTACTGGTGGCTGCTGACCTCCCGGCAGTGGACCCCGCCGCAGGCGATCAACGTCTACGTCATCGAGCACGCCCGCGGGCTGATCTTGTTCGACACCGGCCAGGACCGTGCCTCCGTTACCGGCGACGCCTATTTCCCGGGTGGTTTCACCGGGCTCATCTACAGTCGGCTCGCCCGGTTCGACATCGGCGAGCAGGACACCCTGAGCGTCCAGCTCGCCACTCTCGGATACGCCCCCGCCGACGTGAGCGTCGCGATCTTGTCCCACCTGCACCAGGACCACATCGGCGGGCTGCCCGAACTGACTGGCGCGGACCTGCTGGTGTCGGCCGATGAGTGGGGCGAGCTGTCCAGGCCCGGCCCGGAGCTGCGCGGGTTCCTGCGCAGCCATATCCAGCTTCCTGGCCTGGCTGGCGCCAGGTCACCATGGAGCAGGCGAATGACCGTGAGCTGGCGCCGTTCACCCAGTCGCATGACGTAATGGGCGACGGGTCGCTGGTACTGCTGCCCGCCCACGACCCCACAGCCGCCCGGCGGCTGCTGGCCAGCTGACACTGGAGACCACGATGCCGACGTTCCAGAACACCATCACGATCGCCTGTCCCGCTGAGGAGGTCTTCGCGTTCCTGGCTGACCTTCGCAACATCCCGAAATGGAACTACGCGATCGAGCGAACTGTCCAAACCTCACCGGGCCCGGCCGGGGCGGGCGCCAGCTACCGGCAGACCCGTACCATCCCCCGCCGCAGCGAGGAGAACCTTCAGGTCACCGCCTTCGAGCCACCCAGCCGCCTCACCGTCAACGGGCAGCTCGGCCCCTTCCGGGCCACCACCAGCTACCTGCTGCAACCGGCGGCAGGCGGAACCCGGCTCACCAACGATGTCGAGCTGGAACCTGTCTCGGCCCTGCTGCGGCCGGTCGGCCCGCTGGTCGTACCGAGAATTAAGGAGGCGGTGGCAGGCAACCTCAGCACGCTGAAACAGCTGCTGGAAACCGGCCGCCCGGCCGCCGAAGGCGGACAGTGACGATCGTCCTAGTGCTAGTGCAACCACATGAGGCCATCCAGCACGACGGCGAGGGCCGGTCAGGAGGGAGAAGGCGATGGCAGCAGAAGGGGATTACGGGCTGGCCAGGCGGATGTGGCATCAGCTTGAGCCGATCCACGCCGTGTTCTGGTACGCGCCGCAGGCGCTGGAGCAGGCCGCCGCGCTGGGTTACGACGTGACGGCCCGCTGGCCCAGCTACTTCGCCTGGCGCGCCGCGCCGCTGGGCGCGGCCGGACCGAAGCTGGTGACGTCGGCGTTCTACAGCTTCAGCCCGGCGATGGTGGCCGAGCATGTGCCCTCCGCCTGGGCGGTTGCTTCGCCGCAGCAGGTCCTGGCGGCCCGGGAGCGGGCGGCCGACCAGGTGTACCGGGCACTCTTCGGCGACCGGATCGGGTCACCTGGCCTGACCGAGGCAGCGGGCCTGGCCCGCGAGGCGGCGCTGGCGGCCGGCACCGCCGGGCGGACACTGGCGGCCGCCAACGCGGACCTGCCCTGGCCCGGCGAGCCGCACCTGGCACTATGGCACGCCATCGGCATCCTGCGTGAGCACCGCGGTGACGGGCACATCACGGCGCTGCTGGCCGCCGGACTGGACCCGTGCGAGGCGCTGGCGTCGTTCGCCGCCATCGGCGCCGCGCCAGAAGAGGTCTTCGCCAGCCGCGGCTGGACCGCAGCCGAATGGGCCGCCGCCCGGGAGCGGCTAGCCTCTCGCGGCTGGACCGACCACGAAGGCAAGGCCACCGAGCGCGGCCAGGAGGTCCGGGATGAGGTCGAATGGCGCACCGACCGGCTGGCTGACGCCCCCTGGCAGGCGCTGGGCCCAGGCCGGTCAGCGCGGCTCGCCGAGCTGACCGGCCCACTGCTCGGCGCCGCCTTCGAATCCGGCCTGCTCCCCGCGCAGTCCACTCTGGGCATCGCGACCGTGCCGTCCCCCGCCCCACGACCCTGAAGGTTGCCGTGCCGCGGCAGCAACCCGCCGCAGCACAACCACGACGCGTAACTCCGGCAGGGCGACCCCAAGATGAACCGGGTGCCGTCGCTGAGCAGCCCGCCCTGACCTGGCCTCGCGACCTGGTGACGGAGATCGCCGTGATCGGGAATCAGCCACCCACTCCGGAACGGGAGATCTACGCGGATCCGGCCGAGCGAACGGCACAACTCGCCGTCGCGCCGATTCGGCAGGTTTTGCGGGTCAGGTAGGCGCGATACTGACGTCGCCGCTTCCCGGCGTGCGGTGGACACCGGGCAGGTACCGCGCTGAAGCCGCCTGATGCGGTACCCGCGGCCGGCGTCGAGGTAGAGCCGGGCCCGTCGCTCAGCCGAGCTGGGACAGTCCCTTCTGCAGGTCCTCGCCGTTCATCGCCGGGGCTAGCTGCACGCTGGCGTTCAGCTCCGTGAAGAACGGCTCCGCGAACGGAGGGATGCCGGACGCGTCCGGCAGGTCAAAGACCATGAACGCGGTCCGCTGCCCGTCGAAGGTCGTGAAGTACATCGCCTCCGGCTTCCAGCGCTCAGCGGCGCGCTGCATGACCGCGCCCAGGGCGCCGTCCTTGACCGCCTGGTTCCCTGACTCAACCGGCACGCTGATCCTTGCCATGACACGCATGAGTACCCCCTGCTGAACTCTGGCCGCCCCCGCGGCCCGGCCCCCGGATGCAACAACGCCCGCCGGACCGCCAGGGCGAAGGTGACGGGAAAGCCAGCCCGCGCACGTCCGGTGCCGGACGCCGCCCGGTGAACAGCGAGCCATCCCCGATGATCCCTACCCGTCGGCCAGAAGCGGCAACCACCAGGTCGCCTCCCGGGAATCACCGCCTCCGGGAAACCCGCGCCGGCTCGCCGCCGGCCCGTTCACCGGAAGGCCGCGCCCGCGGGGCACCGTCGCCGCGGACGGCAGCGCACAGCGGCCGCACCAGCCAGAGCGCGTAGCCGCCATCAGGCAGGCCCGATGGCCGCCGGCATTCACGCCGGATAATCCTGCACGGGACATGACAGGCATCCCTTGCACCTCAGTACCCAGTCAAATAAGGGTGACGGAGCCCGTCCCGCAACTCGCGGGTCCCGGTAACCCGGAGACTGGATACTGCTCCGCCGCCTGGCAAGCCCGGGCTGTTCCGCAGGACGACGCTTTCCACCCGCCGGAGCCGGCGCGGCGGAACCGCGGTGTCAACGGCCATTGGGAAATCCGGTTGGGCGGCCTGGTGATCTGGCTCTTCCGCGAATTCTGTGGTGTCGGTTACGCAGGGTGCAAGACCAGGCGCTTGCGGAGGAAGCCGAAGCTGGCGCGGCCGTACATCTGCCGTTTGACCGCTTTAACCTTGTTGACGACGCCCTCGACCTTGCCCGAGT
>JAICUO010000150.1 GCA_025935815.1 Streptosporangiaceae bacterium | reverse complement strand
TCGACTGGCAGCCGCTACGGCACTCCACCGTGCTGAACGCGCTGCACAACCCCCGCTACGCCGGCGCGTTCACCTACGGCCGGCACCGCGAGCAGCTGCTGCCCGGCGGGAAGCGGGCCAGCATCACCGTGCCCCGCGAGGAATGGAGCCGCAGGCTATTGGTGACAACGAGCACGGAGCTGGACGCCGCCGTCGCGGCGGCGGCGATCAGCGGGCTGGGGAAGCCGAGCGCGGCGAGCGGGATCGCAAGCGCGTTGCAACCGAATGCCCAGGCCAAATTGCCCTTGATCGTGGCCAGCGTACGGCGGGACAACTCGATGGCGTCGGAAACTGCGAGCAGGTCGCCGCCAACCAGGGTCAGGCCGGATGCCTAGATGGCGGCGTCGGTGCCGGTGCCCGTGGCCAGGCCGAGGTCGGCCTGGGCAAGCGCGGCCGCATCGTTGACCCAGTCCCGGCCGACCGTTAAGCGTTCGTTACCCCCGCAGGGTATGAGGCGCCTCGCCGTTGCCTCCTCCGGCCATCGCGGCGGCCGAGCCCGGGGCGGCCACGCCCGGGGCGCTGGCGGGCTTCATCGAAACGTCATCGTCGCGCTAGGGACCCGGCAGGGAGGCCGGCCGAACCTAGGACTGTAGCGAGACGTCCCCTCGGGGGAGAAGGAGGCAGAACATGAGCAACTCAGCTGGGCCGGGACCGGCGGTCCTGGACCGGCCTGCATGGCGGACGGTGAACATCACCCCCGTCGAGCGTTCGGGCCGTATCGCCGTGGGCCTGGCGGCCGTCGTGGCGGGAATCGTCCTGCTCGCCGGGGCCGGGTCCGTCCTGGCGGTGGTGCTTGAGGTGCTGCTGGTGGGCGCCGGGCTGGACCTGGCGGTTACCGGGGCCCTGGGCCACTGCCCGCTGTACGCCAAGCTCGGCTACCAGCCGAAGTCCCTGCGGAGGACCCGATGAGAACCCAGCACGACCAGCGCATCCTCCAGGGCCGCGCGGTGGATGACAGCCAGCCCGGCGGCCCCCCACGCGACAGCGGCGGTCATGGGGGTCATGGCGGTCACGGCTGGATGATGATCGCCTGCTGCATCCCGATGCTGGTGCTCGCGGTCATCCTTGTGGCGACCGGGGTAGCCAGCCCTGGCTTCCTGGTCGCCGCCGTCGGCTGCACGCTGATGATGGCGCTGATGATGCGCGGCATGAGCCACGGCGGCGGCGATGGCCAGCGCTGAGGCTTCCCCCGGCTGCCCGGCGCGGGAGGCGTGACGGGCGGCTCGGCATACGGCCTGTGGCCGCTGGTGGCGCTGAACACCGTGCTGTTCGCGGTGTTCGCGGCCAGCTTCTTCCACCCGCGCACCGGCCGGGACTGGCGGGCGATGGGCGGGTTCACCGCGTTCCTGGTAGCGCTGTTCACCGAGATGTACGGCGCCCCACTGACCGTCTACCTGCTGGGCTCCTGGCTCGGCTCGCGGTTCCCGCTGCTGCGGGCCACGCACGGCGGCGGGCACCTGTGGAACGACCTGACCGGGCGGCCCGCGGCGGCCGGGGCGCCGGCCTGCTTGCGCAGGGCGGCGGACCTTCGCAGTACCTCGGCGCCGAGCAGGATCAGGCCGTTGACGAACAGCAGCACCGCCCCGCGCCCGGCTTGGCGAACAGCGTCCGGAAGACGTGCTCAAGGGCGACGCCGGCGAGGCCGACCGGGATCGTCGCGAAGATGATCATCCAGGCGAGGCATTCGTCCTTGTCCTGCACCGACAGCCGCAGCTGGCCCTCCTGCCTGCTGAGCCGCACGCTCGCGGGCAGGCTTCGGAGGAAGCCCCGGATGATCCTGACCCAGTCGGCGCGGAAGAACCACAGCAGCGCCAGCGCCGTCGCGCAGTGCAGAGCCACGATGTAGGCGGCGCCTGCGAGCCCTTCCGCGCTCATCTGGGCGCCGCATCCGGCTGGCGGCCTCGCCATGTACTGCCGCAGCCCGCACCGCGCATCAGGACTGCCCGCTTCCGCCTTGCTGTCACTTCAAAGGATGTAGCACCCGTCACATTACCCGGCGAAGCGCCAGAACGTCAGCGGGGCTGCGGGCATTGAGCCCCCGCCATGCCGCGCAGTACGCGGCGGAGGCGGAACGAGCACGCGCCAGTGTCAGGCCCGCGACCGTGGCCCGTGGCGGCGGCCGGCGGGTGGCTCCAGCCGCCGCAGCCAGGGCTGCAGGGCGGGCAGGGCGGCCAGGCCGGCGACGACGAAGGCAGCGGCCAGGGCGCACAGCATGCCGCCGAGCACGTCCAGCGGGTAGTGGTCGCCGAGGTAGACCCGGCTGGCGGCGACCGCGACCGCGTACAGGCCGCCGAGCACCAGTGCCGCGGCGCGCCCGGCGAGCGTCGCGGCGATGACGACCAGCGCGACCGCCAGCACCGCGGCAGCGGTGGCGTGCCCGCTGGGGAAGGACGCGCCGCTGTCGGCCGCCACCAGCTGCAGCGATGCCGGGGGCCGGTGCTCGCCGATGAGCTTCTTGCCGAACTCCGCCAGCGTGAAGGCCCCGGCGAACATGCAGAGCACCTTGGCCGCGTCAACCCGGCGGCGCATGAGCACCAAGACGACCGGCACCACGATCATCAGCCCGAGCCCGACGGTCTCCGGCGTGGCGATGCTGGTGGCGAGCTTGGCCAGCGCGGTCACCGGGCCGGTGCGGTGCTGAGCGATGCGCTCGTCGGCCCGCAGGTCCAGGCGGGCCACCGGGCCAGCCTTCGCCAGCTCGCCGAGCAGCAGCACCAGCGCGCACAGCCCGGCTCCGGCGACAAGCCGGCCCACGCCGGGGTGACGGCCCTTAATGCCGCTGTCCGGCACCCGGGTGACCCCGCCGGGCACCTGGTACGGATACGGCTGGGCTGGCTGGCTGCCTCGGTCGGCGTAGCGGGGGCGGGACATGAGCGGGCTGTCCTCCTGACGGCGCGATTCACATTACTTCTACAATCCAGTAGAAGGTAACACGCCCCTGGCCGCAAGGTGAACGGAACGTGAACTTGATCCGGGCTACCGGCAACCGTAGCAGCCCAGCGCACCCTGAGCGGATGTAGCGCGTGATACTTTCGCCTGGCGTGGCAGGTGACGCGCAGGGCGGCCGCTGGCTGGTGCTGGCGGTGCGGGTGCCAGCCGAGCCGTCCCGGCACCGGGTGGCGGTCTGGCGGGAGCGCGTCGCAGCTGCAGGTCGCCGGGAAGTGCCTGGACGCTAACGGCCAGGGAACGACCAATGGCTCAAAGGTGACCCTGTGGACGTGCAACGGCCAGGCCAACCAGGAATGGACCCGCCCCGACCCGGCGCTAGCGCACTTCTCGATCGGGCATGACCTCGGCTACATCGTTCCGGATCTGAAGGAAGCGCTCGCGCTCAACCCGGGCCTGAAGCTCATGGCGAATCCGAAGACCTTGGCCGCCAAGCATGACTCCTCCGTCGCCGACGCGGACCTGCCTCGAGGCCCGGAAACGGCGCGGGGCAAGCCGGACCTGATAGCACGATCCGGCGGGATGACCCACCGCCGCTGCCTGGCCGCATGCAGAAGGCGGGCGCTGACGTCGAGCGTTCAGCGGCCGGGTAGACGATCGCGATCGTGCGGGACGGGCGGTCGGGTGACGGGGAAGACCTCAATGAGCGCGTCCAGCCCGGCGTAATCGGCGGGATTGGTGGTGTACAGGGGCAGTCTCTCGGCGATGGCGGTGGCCGCGATCATGAGGTCGGCGATCCGCACTCGCGGCTTGCGCCCGGCGGCGATGACCGCTGCCGCTACCCGGCCGTAGATCCGCGCGGCCTCGGCGTCGAACGGGACCGGGTCGAACTCGCTCTCGGCGCGCTGCAGGATCTCCAGGCGGCGGGCCCGCTCGGCATGCTCGTCGTAGGCGTCCTGATCCCCGTTGCGCCGCACCTCGTGCGGCCCGGCGGACAGCTCCGCCAGCGTGATCGCGCTGATCGCCATCTCGTCCGGCAGCTCAGCCGGGTCGACCCACCGGCGCAGGATCAAGATATTCGTGTCGAGCATGCCCTGACGGATCGCCTCACCGCTCATACGGACTGGCCGCCTCCTGCTCGATGGCGGCTTCCTGGTCCGCCCGGAACGCCTCTAGGTCAACATCCGGGGCATTGCGCGACATGGCGGTGAACTCCCCCCGGGGGACGAGCCGACGGCGCCGGCGAAGCGGGATGAGCTCAGCGATCCGGTGGCCATCGCGCGTAACCGTGAAGGACTGCCCGTGCTCGACGGCGTCCATGATCTCCCGCGACCTCGACCGCAGGTCCCGCTGCGTGATCTCCGGAGCGCTCATGCCTGTATCGTAGCACCCGGTGCCACGCCGTGCCACCAGCCGCCAGGTCGCGCTGATGGCTAAACCTGTGGGTGCCGAATATCCTGTCACCCTACGCGACCTGGGCATATTCGCGGATGAGACCGCCGAGCCGGTCCCGCCGCAAGACTCGGGCATTCGGGTCCGCAGCGGGCGGATGATCACGTTCAGCGGGCCGCCTTTGGCCGAGCGTCCGGTGCGGGCGATGAACGTTATAGTGCTCGACGTACTCACTCAGGACCAGCCGCAGGTGCCGTTCACTGGTGATCAGCATCTGGTCCAGGCACTCGCGCCGGGCGCTGGAAATCCAGCGTTCCGCGATCGCGTTCGCCCGAGGTGCCTGGACTGGCGTCTTGATGACCCGGATCCTGGCTGCCGCGAGCACGGCGCCGAACGCCGCGGTGAACTTGGCGTCCCGGTCCCGGATGAGGAACTTGAAGCTGTCCGCATGGTCTTCGAGGTTCATCAGCAGGTTTCGGGCCTGCTGGGTCACCCACTCAGGACTGCCCGCATCGCGTCGTCGCTGGGTCGATGCCCGCGTCCTTGAGGATTCGCCACACCGTGGACGGAGCGAGCTTGTGCCCAAGGCCGGCCAGTTCACCATGGATGCGCCGGTAGCCCCGTCCGCGGGGAGACGATCAGGCGCATCTGGCCGAGTTGGCTGCCAGGCAACAGCCGGGCCAGCGCGGCCAGCACCGCGCGATCGGCCCACAACAACCTCGGGGCCTTGGCGAATCGTAGTGACACGAGTACTCAAGGTGCCCGAGCGCATGGCTACGCGCAGCCGGATGACGAACTTGCCCGCCTCTCATCAAGAGAAGCAGGCCAGGCCACCGACCGTGACAGAGTTATCGGCACCCACAGGCTCATTCGCGCAGGCCTGGAAAGCAGCCGGCCCAGGGCGGCGAGTATCGCCCGGTCGGCCCACTCCAGCCTCGGCTTCGGGTTCTGCCGCCGCAGCACAGCGACCTCGTGGCGCAGCACCAGCAACTCGGCGTCCTTCGACGCCGCCGAGCGCGCCAGCAGCGCCATCCAGCCAGTCAGGCGGACGAACATCAGGTACAGCGCCTTCAGCACGGCTTCAGGACGACGAGCGAAACTGACGGTAGCGGGAGCGTGGTTCGATGCAGCAGCTCCCCCGAAATTGACGTCATCATGCGGTTCGGGGCTCCGTGCGTCTCCAGTCCCTGGCGAGCACGGATCTGACCGAGAGTCGGCTCATCCGGATCCTGCGGTTCCCCGAGCGACTGCCACACAGTGTGCGAGTTCGAGTGGCTGGCGTCGATGCGGTACTCGGTGAGCGCGTAGGAGGGCGCGGGCAGGCCGGTGAAGCGCAACGCCACCTCGGCCGGCGCGCTGTCTGCGCTGTACTGGTCGTCGGCGTGTCTCCAGACAAGCGTCGCGACTGTTCCGTCCGGGTGAAGCGACGCGAGGCAGTCGACCTCCTCGGGCATGCCGTAGGGGCGGCCTGCGAGGTCGTCGATCGGCCACGCTGCGTCGGAACGGGCCTCAAGGCGCTGCCTGCCGAGCTTCGCGAATAGCCGGTACGCGTTCATGAAGGGCTTTTCGATGCCGCCAGCTGTCAGCCAGGACCGGGTGCCCTCGAAGTAGCGCTCCCCTTCAAAGTAGAAGGACCACGTCGTCGCCAGTTCGACGTTGCCGTGGTGGGCGTCGCTCACATCGAGGAGCTTTTTCATTAGCTTGGCTTGGAACACGGGATAGTACTCAGTGTTCTGGAACCGGAAGTTCGCGTTATCGTACATGCCGTGGTGGGCGGGAACGCCCGCGTCACACTCATCGATCAAGACGGGAAGCGCGGCGTAGTCCGCGAACTCGCCGAGGACGGAGAGCATCCGGTCCACCTCGAAGAGCATCTTCACGGCGGAGGGAGACTCCTGCGCCGGGGGCGGCCCCCCGGTGGGGCCGTAGGTACGCCAGGGAGTGAAGGCCGAGCCCTTCGTGTGGAACGAGACGTAATCCAGCGGCGTCGCCGTTCTGGCGCAGTGCGCCAGGAAGCCGCGCATGAAGCCGACGGCGCCGTCGCCTGCCGTCGTTGACGGCCCGCCCACGCGCGCGCCGGGCAGCACCCTTCGAATCGCCTTTACGGTGACGGTGTACAGGTCGTAGTACTGCTGCGGGGTCCCCTGCCAGTAGAAGATGTCGGGTTCGTTCCACAGTTCCCACACCCAGTGCGAGACTTCGCCGCTGCCGTATCTGTCGAGGACGTGCTCGGCCACGGCAGCGCACAAGTCAGCCCACCTCGAATAGTCCTTGGGCGGAAACGCCCACAGCCCGCTCTCGTACGCGCTGTAGAGCGTCGGGCTCGCGATCGTCGTGAAAGTGCCGGCTGCCTTGTCAGGCACCAGGGCACGCGGCGTGAATCCCAGCTCGACGAGCACGTGATGGCCGGCACCGACAATCGCGTCGTAAGCCTGATCCAGGATGGTGAAGTCGTAGAAGGGCACCCCGGCGATGTCCTCGTGGTACACGTTCCCGTTGCCCCAGTGCGGCAAGCTCAGACCGCTCCCGCTGCAGAACATGTAGTGCGGGCGCACATAGAAAGGATCGGGTGAGATCTCCCCGATCGCGGTCAGGAGCCGCTTTCCCTGCGGCCGGTAGGTCCAATTGATCTCGTCGTATCCCAGGCTTGCCCAGATCGCAGTGAGCTCGCCCCGCACAGCCGATACGTCCACGACCACCCCGGCGGAGCCGACATGCCGCGGACTCGGGTCGGACAGCGCCGCCCGGGGGTGGACTCGGTCCGGACCCGAATGCTGAGAGCCGACATCGCTCATCACACGGTTCTCCTTCGCGGAATGGGAGTCGCGGTCCGGCCTACCTTGCTCGGGGACGAGGGGTGGCCGCTGGTCTCGGCGGGCGCGGCGCGCATCCTGGGCGCCGTCCGCAGCACCGGCCCGCCGCTCAGCGTAAACGGCTGGCCACGATTATCCCGGAAAGAGCTTCCGACGCCGCCCGGCGGCACCTGGAGTAACCGATGAAAACCGCCGAGTACCAGTGACCTGGGACTTCCCGGGAACGGGCCTGATCAGGCGGATCGTGGCAAGACGGTGGACGTAGTCCTGCTCCAGCATCATCCCCACGGCGTACCCCCGGACGGACATGCGGTGGACAATTTCCTCCGCCTCGGTGTCGTCGGCAACCGACACCGCGAAGTCCACGTCCTGTGTGAACCGGGGGGCCGCGCGCGTCGCCACCGCGAGCCCGCCGATGATCGCCCACCTGGCATCGACCGCGTCCGGGTCGGCGGCAGCACGCTTGAGTACCTCTTCGAGGCCCGTCATAGCGCCTTACCTTACTAGCGCGCCGAGTAATCCCCGGCCCTGCGCATCAGCCACCCCTGAACCCTGGCCTCGACCTGCTCGTCGCTCGCTCCGGGGTGCTCGGGGCGCATCCGCTGCCGGTACAGATGGATGCCGAGGTCCGCCATCTCAACCGCCAGCCTGAATCGCTGCGCCTCAGGCGAGTCCAACGAAAGCTCCACAGTTCAATTCTACAGCAGGCGATACCGCCAGCCGAGAAACACGGAGGTCGCGACGGTGGACCGCAAGCACTTCAGCATCGTCCGCCCAGGCATGTCTCCGCGTTCAGGCACCTCCCCGAAGCACTCTAAAAGCACCCATGCACGGCGCTGCCTTCGAGCTACTACCCACGCGCCAGCCCCGGACGTCCGATCATTGTTGCGACAAATTGCCGTCGGCGAACTGGCGCTCCCGTCGGCATCACGGCCTGCTGGAATGCCATCACAATCAAAGCGCAAACGGAACACGCATAAGGCGCATAAGGAGCGCTGCCGGTGCACCGCATTGCAGTGGTCCGGCTGGAATGTCAGTGGCACCCTTTACTGTGGCATAGCCGGACGAGGGGAACTGGAGGTCGGCATGCCCCGCTGGCGCTACCGGTTGCTGGCCGCCCCGTGCTCGACGCCCGGGACTTCGCCCTATTCAAGGCGGACACCATCGCCTACCTCAATGACTTCATCGCCGATCTGGACATCCTGGCCGTCCGGATACGGCAGCGCCTAGACGACCTGGACCAGGTCAATCCCGCGGCCGTCACGGCCGCGCTCGCGGCCGCCGAGCGGGTCTCCGGACAGATCTCACTGGACGGCGACACGGACGCGCTGACGTGGGCCGGCCAGGCACGGATGCACCTCACGGGCCTGGTGGAGTGGTTCCGTGCTGATACCGGCGCCCGGGCCGGCGCCGCAGCCCTGCACGAGAAGACGCGCGCGGCGGTGCTGGGGATCGCACGCGCCGCAGAGCGCATCCGGGAGTCGTCCACGAGTCCGTCCAGCCGCTCGGCTGATCTACTGCCCTTGCAGCCAGGGTGTGCCGTGCCAAAACTCGCTCGTGGCGGCTGAACTGGCCTTGAGCGCCCGCTAGGCCGCTCAGCGATACTCGCTGATCAGGCCGCCGAGAACCTGTCGACGCTCGATCCGGGCGGTGATATCGACGGCATGGCTAAACTGATGTTGCGGAGGTTTCTGCTGCAAGCCCTGGTGCGGACGGTGGCTGTTGTAATGCCGGGCGTACTCGGCCAGAACACTGCGGAGGTGCCGCTCGCCGAGGACCAGCACGTGGTCCAGGCACTCACGCCGAAGCGTCCCCACGAACCGCTCCGCGTAGGAGTTCGCCCGCGGCACTGGACCGGCGTCCTGATCGCCCGCGTGCCGTTACCGGCGAAGACCTCGTCGAATGCCGTAGTGAACTTGCTGTCCCTATCGCGGATCAGGAACCGGAAGTGCCCGGCCCGCTCGCCGAGGTCCATCAGGAGGTTGCGGGGCCTGCTGGGCGGTCCAGGCTCCAGCCGGGTGCGCGGTGACGCCCAGGATATGCACCGCCCTGGTCTCGATCTCCATCACGAACAGCACGTATACGCGGTGGAGCAAGACGGTATCGACGTGCAGGAAGTCGCAGGCCAGGATGCCGTGTGCCTGAGCCTTCAGGAACTGCCGCCATGTCGGCGACGGCCGCCGCGGCGCGGGGCCGAGTCCCGCGGCGGCCAGGATCCGGCGAATCGTCCCCTCCCCCACCCGGTACCCCAGGCCGAGCAGCTCACCCTGGATGCGCCGGTGCCCCCAGCGCGGGTTCTGCCTCGCCAGCTGCTCCACCAGCGCACGCACCTCGGCCGGCACCAGCGGCCGGCCTTGGGCGTTCGGATAGGTCCGTTTCCTGCTGACAAGGCGCCGGTGCCAGGCCAGTAGCGTTCCGGGCGTCACAATCCGGTGCAGCCGCAGGTGTCCGGGCAGCAGCCTGGCCAGGGCGGCGAGCAAGGCGCGGTCAGCCCAGTCCGGCCTCGGGCGGGCGACCTGACGTCGCAGCACCGCGACCTCGTGCCGGAGGACCAAGATCTCCACGTCCTTTGCGGCGTCACTCCGGGCCAGGAGCACCAGCCAGCCGAACACCCGGATCACGGACAGGTAGATGAGACGAATGAGCACGAGCGCCGAGCGTAAAGCACCAGGTCAGACCATGAGCACGGTTTTTGGCACGGCACATCCTTGATCAGCGGCTTCAGCTTAGCGCCATTGACCCGTGCGATCCGGTTCCGGTTCGCAAACTGCCGTCCGCTAGCGGACCAGAGCCTCCAGCGCGGCGCGCTCCCCGTCGGACAGCACCAGCGGCACAAGCTTCGGACTCGGCATGAGCCAAGTCTGCTGCCTGCAACGATACTTCCGACTCAGGACACTAGCGGTCGCGGGCCGGCCAGGCCGCGAATAGAGGAGGCTACCTGCCGGGCTTGGAGGAGGTTTGTGCCGGCTGGCTTGGCGGGATGACCAGGGCGACGGCCTGCCATCGAAATTCATGTCCGGGCGGATTAGGGGCCAACGAAATGACCCATATCGCCGGGCGATTACGGTAAGCGGAGGTCAGGTGCGATGACACAGCGGTATTCCACGCGATTGCTTACCGCGGCTGGGGCGGTCCTGCTGACTCCGGGGCTCGCCGTAACCGGGCTAGCCGGGACGGCGCTCGCCGCGCCGACGCCGCACGGAAGGATATCCACGGTCATCGGCGGCCGCGGCGGCCCGGCCCCCGCGACTCATGTGTCCATCGGCCCGTGCGCGCTGAAGTACCTGAGCGGCGAGCTCTACTTCTCCAGTTACCAGGCGGTCGTGGACCGGGTGAGCCAGCGCACCGGCCTGCTGACGTCCATCGCGGGCAACGGGGTGGGCCCCTCCGGCGAACCCGAGCCTCCCGACGGCACCCCCGCGCTGACCGCCACGCTGGGCGGCGCCTGCGGGGTGACGGTGGACAGGGCAGGCAACGTGCTGGTCGCCGGCGGCGCGCGGGTGTTCGTGGTGGCCGCGAAAACGGGGACCTTCTACGGCAAGCGGATGACCGCCAGGCGGATATACGCGGTGGCCTCGGGCTTCGAAGGCGTCGCGGATGGCAAGGGCGCGATCTCCGGCGGCGCGGTGGACGTGCAGCTGGATTCCTCGGGCAACCAGGTAATCGCGGTCGCGGGGACCCAGAAGTCTTCCCATCCGGAAAGCGATTCCCGGGTCTTCGTGTACGCCGGGCGCGCTGGCACGTTTTACGGCGTGAAGATGGCGAAGGGACGGCTGTACCACATCGGCGGGAGCCTTGACGGCTACACGCTGGCCAACGCCGTCCCCGCCACCCAGGCTGACCTCGGGGTTAGCATCGGGACCGTGCGGCTGGACTGGGCGGGCAATGTGGTCATAGCCGACCAGGCGGGCAACGGCGGGGGCCCTGTGACCGGCGTGGTGGTTCCGCCTCAGGTCCGTGTCATCGCCAGCCGGACGGGCACGTTCTACGGCCAGCGCATGAAGGCGGGCTACATCTACACGGTCGCCGGCGGCGGGACCAGGACCGGCGATGGGGTGCCCGCGATCGACGCGAACCTGCTCGGCGCGTCCGGGGCGACCCTTGACCACGCGGGCAACGTGCTCGTCGGCGCGGCGTCGGTCCGCGTCATCGCCGTCAAGAGCGGAGTCTTCTACGGCCGGAAGATGACGGCAGGCGACATCTACACCCTTCCCGGTTTCTCCAGCGCGGCCAGCGTGGCCGTCGACACCGCGGGCAACGTGCTTGCTGCCTCATATTCCGACATCCAGATGCTCGTCGAAAAGGCGGGCTCGTACTACGGCAAGAGCCTGCGCGCCAGCCGGGTCTACACCATCGCGGGCAACGGGCAGCTGCACTCCTCCGGGGACGGAGGGCCGGCGACAAGCGCGGAGCTTACCCCGGCGGCAGTCGCCACGTTCCGTTCCGGATCGCAGACAGCGGTAGTGGACGAGTGGGTCGGCCGGGTGCGGGTGGTACCGGGGCGGACCGGGACCTTCTTCGGCCGCCCGATGCGAGCAGGCTTCATCTACACGGTCGCCTCGCTGGGCGAACCGGTCTCCGTGGCCTACGACCCGCGAGGCAACCTGTTGATATCTGACGAGCGGAGCAGCCGCGTGCTGGTCGTCGCCTGCAAACCGGACCCTTCTATGGGCAGAAGATGACCGCCGGGCACGTCTATACGGTCGCCGGAGGCGGGACCAAGGGGCCGGAGAGCGGGGTACCCGCGCGCGATGTGAAGTTCGAGGGGGGCGATACTCCGATCGCCGTCGCGACCGATGCAGCCGGAGACGCGCTGGTCATCGCCAGCTCGGGCATCGACAGCGCCTACCAGGTATGGATGGTGGCGGCCCGGACGGGCACCCGCTACGGGCACACCATGACCTCGGGCGACATCTACCTGGTGGCCGGGGACGGGACGTCCGGGCAGGCCGGTGACGGCGGGCCGGCCACCGCGGCCGAGATCGAGTCGCAGGGAATCGCCGTGGATGGCAACGCGAACCTCGTGCTCGCCGACGAGAGCCGGGTCCGCGTCGTGGCAGGCAAGACCGGTAACTTCTACGGCCGGAGGATGACTGTTGGAGACATCTATACGGTCGCGGGCGGCGGCACGCAAACCGGCGACGGCACCCCGGCACTCAAGGCCAGCCTCGGCTTCCGCGTCCTCCAGGTCGCGGCGGACCCCGCGGGGAACCTGCTCGCCGGCGGGGACAACACCGTCTTCATGGTGGCCGAGCAGACCGGCAGGTTCTACGGCAAGGCGGCGCACGCTGGTGACGTCTACACGGTGGCGCTCTCCAAGGGCATCGCGGACCGGCTCGGCGACAGCGGGCCCAGTGTGGGCACCATGTTCAACGCCACGGGCATCGCGGTCGCGCCGCAGACCGGGAACCTGCTGATCGCCGACACCTTCACTGACCGTGTTCGCTCGGTATCGCGATAACAGAGCCCTCGCTCACAAAGACAGGCCGACTGTCCAGTCCAGGCGAAGCCGACCAGTAGTTTCACGCGGTCGCCGCCGGGGCCCCCGCCGCCACCTAGTCACACATGCCCGACTACGCCCGTCCCCCCAACATAAAACCCGCGCGTTCACGGACCTGTGAAGCGACTGGTCTACACCAATTCCCGATTGGTCTAGACCATAACCCTCCAGGTATTAGCACCGATTCAGCACGCGGCCCGGAAACGACGGGAAACAACCGGCATCAACCGGACAATGGGGACACCAGGGCGGGCCGCCTTGGTCCCGAGCAGACCAGCCCGCCTCCCGGGTACACCATAGGTATATCCACAGGTCAGCGCTACCGGACATCCAGCCCGGTGACCGCCCGCCCGACGATCATCCGCTGGATCTCCGACGTGCCCTCGAAGATCGTGAAGATCTTGGCGTCGCGGTGCCAGCGCTCCACGGGGTACTCCCGCGTGTAGCCGTTGCCGCCGAGGATCTGGATCGCCTGCTCGGTGACCCGCACCGCGGTCTCCGCCGCGAACAGCTTGGACATCGATCCCTCGGCGCGCTCGAACGCCACGCCCTTGCGCCCCATCCAGGCGGCGCGCCAGGTCAGCAGCCGGGCCGCGTCGACCGCGGCCGCCATGTCGGCGAGCTGGAACGCCACGCCCTGGTTCTGCCCGATCGGCCGGCCGAACTGCACCCGGGTCCGCGCGTACTCCGCCGCGTACTCGACCGCCGCGCGCCCCACGCCGACCGCCATCGCCGCCACCGACGGCCGGGACGCCTCGAAGGTCTTCATCGCGGCCTGCCCGCCGCCGCTCTTGCCCTCGCGCACGCGGGCCAGCCGCGCCTCCAGCCTCTCCCGGTCTCCGACCAGGCAGCGGCCCGGCACCCGGACGTTGTCGAGGACCACCTCGGCGGTGTGCGAGGCGCGGATGCCGTGCTTGCGGAACTTCTGCCCCATGGCCAGGCCGGGCGTGCCCGGCGGCACGATGAACGACGCCTGCCCGCGCGACCCCAGCGCCGGGTCAACGGAGGCGACGACCACGTGCACGTTGGCGATCCCCCCGTTGGTCGCCCAGGTCTTCACCCCGTTGATGACCCACTCGTCCTTGGCCTGGTCGTACACGGCGCGGGTCTTGATCGCGCCCACGTCGCTGCCGGCGTCCGGCTCCGATGAGCAGAACGCGCCCAGCTTGACCTCCCCTGGCGAGCCGAACATCTGCGGGCACCATTCGCCGACC
>JAICUO010000586.1 GCA_025935815.1 Streptosporangiaceae bacterium | reverse complement strand
CTCGCACTTGGCCCGCAGGCAGGCGCCGTCCATCTCCATGGCGCGCACCTTCGTTACGGCCCGTCCGTCGAACTGCCATTGGTGCGGGCCCAGCAGCCAGGAAAAGCCGGTCACCTCTCCCGCACCGAGGGTCTGCACGGTGACCACGCGGCCGGGGGCGGCGATCTCCAACGCGACCGTGCCTGCTGTGATCAGGAAGAACTTGTCGGCCGGGGTGCCTTGACGGAACAAGAACGCCCCGTCGGCGAACGTGACGTTGGCGGCGCAGCCGGTCAGCAGGGCCAGGTACTGCGGGTCTAGCCCCGCGAAGAACTCGTGGCGGCGCAGCAGGGGCTCAAGTGTCTGCGGCAATGGCTTCGACCTCCTCGGTGATGTCGATCCCGACTGGGCACCAGGTGATGCACCGGCCGCATCCCACGCACCCGGAGGTGCCGAACTGGTCGTGCCAGGTGGCCAGCTTGTGCGTCATCCACTGCCGGTACCGGGACCGGTTCGAGGCCCGCACCGGCCCGCCGTGGATGTAGGAGTGGTCAAGGGTGAAGCACGAATCCCAGGACCGGCCCCGTTCGGTGCCGGCTGCGGTTAGCCCGCTGGTTTCCTCGACGCTGAAGCAGAAGCAGGTCGGGCACACCATCGTGCAGTTCCCGCAGGCCAGGCAGCGGGCCGCGACGTCGTCCCAGCGAGGGTGCTCCAGGTTGTCATACAGCAGGTCCCGCAGGTCCGCCTCCGGCATGCTCCGCCCCATCGCGGCCGTGGTGCGCTCGATGATCGCCTCCGCCGCGGCGATGTCGTCCGGCGGCGCGGGCGCCGGGCCGGCCGCGGCCAGCACCTCGGCGCCGCGGGGCGTCCCGATCTCAACGAGGAACCGGTGGCCACCGGAATCCAGCAGCTCGGTCAGGGCGAGGTCGAAGCCGGCCGATGCCCGCGGCCCGGCCGACATCGACGCGCAGAAGCAGGTGCGCCCCGCCTGCCCGCAGTTGACCGCGACGATGAACGCCCCCGCGCGATTGGCGGCGTACTCGGGATCGGCGTGCCGCCCGCCGGTGAACACCTGGTCCTGGATCGCGATCGCGCGCAGCTCGCAGGCGCGGACGCCGATGAACGCGAGAGGTTCTGGCCGGATCCCCGCGGCCGCATTGTCCGCGGCTCCCAGCCGCGACGACGCCGGGAACAGGTACTTCTTCCACGACTGCGGCCCCACGTTGTACCCGAACAGCGCCTGGTCATCCCGCTTCCGCAGCCGGTACGCGGCTGGCTCCTGCTCGTCGGTCCACCCGGCCGGCAGGTCCGCCGCGGACGAGATGTCCCCGTAGCAGATCGCCCCGTCGGACAGCACCGGCCCGACTAGCCGGAATCCGCGCCGCCGGATCGCCTCCAGCAGGCCATCCAGCGCCTCGCGCCCCAGCACCACCGGGCCGGTGCTTTCCCGGTATCCCTCGTCACTCATGGTTACTAATTACCATGCTTGAATCCAGCCCGCTTAGAGGCCAAGGTCCCGCCCGCGCGTGGTGTCACCGGTACGGCACGCTGGCTGGACCGCCGGGCGGTGACGGTCGGTGCAGGGAAATCAGGCCAGGCCCGGGACGTTAGCCCCTGCATGCGCGGCGCGCCATCGGGAATTATCAGACCATGAGCCAGCAGTCCGGCACGCCGGCCCCATCCGGTCAGGGCAGGAGTGCGGTTCGGCTCGCGCAGGCTCCGGAGGGCGGGCTGTCCTCCGCCGAGGCCGCGGCGCGGCTGGCCCGCTACGGGCCCAACGAGCTGCCCCGGGCCCGGAGGACTCCACTGTGGCGGATGATCGCCGACCAGGCGCGCGACCCGCTGGTGATCGTGCTGCTGGTCGCGGTGGCGCTGACGCTGGCGACCGGGGACTGGACGGACGCCGGGGTCATCGCGCTGGTGATCGTGGTGAACACCGCGGCGGGCGTTACCCAGGAGGTGAAGGCTGGGCAGGCCATCGCGGCGCTGTCGGAGCTGACCGCGCCGGAGGCGCGGGTGCTGCGGGACGGCGCGCAGCGGACGGTCCCGGCCCCCGAGGTGGTGGCCGGGGACGTGCTGGTGCTCGCCGAGGGCGACATCGTGCCCGCCGACGCCGACCTGACCGACGCGGCGGCGCTGCTGGTCGATGAGTCGGCGCTGACCGGCGAGTCCGTCCCGGCGGACAAGGGGGCCGGGACGGACGCGGTATCGGCGGGGACGACCGTCGTCCGCGGCCGCGGCCGTGCGGTGGTGACCGCTACCGGTTCCGCCAGCGCGATGGGGCGGATCGCCGCGCTGATGGGGGAGCGGCAGGGGCTGACCCCGCTGCAGCGGCGGCTGGCCGGCGTTGGCCGGGCCCTGGCCGTGGCGGCGGTCGTGCTATCGGTCATCGTGCTGGTCATCGGCCTGGTGCGGGGGCAGGGCGCGGAGCTGATGGTGGTTACCGCGATCAGCCTGGTCGTCGCGGCGGTGCCGGAGTCCTTGCCGGCGGTGGTCACCCTCGCGCTGGCGCTGGGGGCACGGCGCATGTCGGCCCGTAACGCGCTCATCCGGCGGCTGCCGGCGGTGGAGACGCTGGGGTCGGTGACCGTCCTGGGCACCGACAAGACCGGCACCTTGACCCAGGGCGACATGGTGGTGCGCCGCCTGTGGACCCCGGACGGCGGCGACGCGGAGGTCAGCGGCACCGGGTACGCGCCGGACGGCCAGCTGGCCCGCTGCGGGCGCCGGCTGGATCCCGGGCAGGCGCCGGACCTCGCCGGGCTGCTGGCCGCGGGCGCCTTGTGCAACGACGCGGCGCTGCGGCCCCCGGACGGCGGCCAGCCCGACAGGGGCCAGGAGGAGTGGTCGGCGGTCGGTGACCCGACTGAGGCGGCCTTGCTGGCCGCCGCCGCCAAGGCGGGCCTGGATCCCGGCGTGCTGCGTGACCGGTTCCCGCGCGTCGCCGAGCTCCCCTTCGACAGCGACAGGAAGCGGATGACCACCGCCCACCGGCTGCCGGGCGGCGGCGTCCGCGTCATCTGCAAGGGGGCGCCCGAGGTCCTGCTGACCCCGGAGTACATCGCCGGCGATGCCGCCGTACTGGCGCGGGCCGTCGGCCACGCCGAGGAACTGGCCCGGGGCGGTTTCCGCGTGCTGGCGGTCGCGGCCGCCGACCGGGCAGCCCTGCCGGAGGCCGCGGGGATGGAGCGCGGGCTGGGGCTGCTGGGGCTGACCGCCATCCTTGACCCGCCCCGGCCGGCCGCGGCCGCGACCATCGCGTCCTGCCAGGCGGCGGGCATCACCCCGGTGCTGATCACCGGGGATCACCCCGCGACTGCCGCGGCTATCGCCCGGGAGCTGGGCATCATCGGCGACGGCGCGGAGGTCGTCGACTGCCGCGACGAAGCCAGCGCCGCGAGCTTCGGTACCGCTCGGGTGTTCGCCCGCGCCACCCCCGAGCAGAAGCTCACCATCATCGCCGCCCGCCAGGCGGCCGGGGACGTGGTCGCCATGACCGGCGACGGCGTCAACGACGGCCCGGCCCTGCGCCGCGCCGACATCGGGGTTGCCATGGGCAAGCGGGGCACCGAGGTCGCCCGTCAGGCCGCCGACCTGGTCCTCGCCGATGACGAGCTCGCGACCGTGGTCGCCGCCGCCGAGGAAGGGCGGCGGGTGTACGCCAACATCCGCCGGTTCCTGCTCTACGGCCTGGCCGGCGGCAGCGCCGAGATCGCGGTCATGCTCGCCGGCCCGCTGGCGGGCCTGGCCCTGCCGCTGCTGCCGGCCCAGATCCTGTGGGTGAACCTGCTCACCCACGGGCTGCCCGGCGTGGCGCTGGGCAGCGAGCCGGCCGACCCGGCCGCGATGGGCCGCCCCCCGCGGCCGCCGGCCGAAAGCGTGCTCGGGGCCGGCCTGTGGCAGCGCATCGTCCGGGTCGGGGTGGTCATCGCCGCTGTCACGCTCGGCGTGGCGCTGTGGGGCCATGCCACCGGCCGCCCGTGGCAGAGCATGGCGTTCTTCGCCCTCGGCACCACCCAGCTCGCGGTCGCCCTCGGCTCCCGCGCCCGCCCCGGCACGCTGGCCAACCCAGCCCTGCTATGGGCAGTAGCCGGAGCGCTCGGGCTCCAGTTCGCCGGGGTCTACCTGCCGCTCCTCAACGACCTGCTGAAGACCGAGCCGCTGACCGGCCTTGACCTGCTGGTCGTCTTCGCGCTGTCGTCCCTCGGCTACGCCGCGATCCGCCTGGACCGCGTCGTGCACCCGGACGGTCGCTGGCGGCCGCGCGCTCGACCCCGGCCGGGCCCACTGTGACGAGGCGCATTCCCGCCCGCGAGCGCGTGAACGGGAGCTTCGGTGCCGACGATAACCTGACGGGCTGACCGCGGCATCCACCACTCCTGCAGGCAGGCCTGGGATCGCGGTCAAGGAAGCGAAGTTCAGGAGCCGGCCCGGGATCGTGGCATTCATCTCACGCTCGTCGTGCCCAGCTGCTGATCATGAGGGGTGCGAAGATGACGCTGTCGCTGTCGCGGCACAGTGCGGTGAATGACCCCAGGTCGGCCTGGTCGATCCAGCCGCCGGCGAGCAGGCCCGGGGCGAGCTGCTCCACCAGCAGTTCCCACTGCGGGATGCCGTGGGTGGCATCGGCTCGCACCTGTACCGCGACCGCTTGCGCGCCGACATCCGTGAGGCCGGCCGCAGTGAGGCACCGGGGGAGCCGCCGGGCGTATTCGGGGTCGTAGCCGCGGCTGCGCATGAACTCGCGGCACGCGCTGGTGACACGGGTGTAGGTGGGCGACGGCGGGTCGATGACCTCCGCCGTGGCCCAGTCGAGGTCCTCCACGAGCAGCCAGCCCCCAGGCGCGAGGCCCTGTGCCAGCGAGGCGAGGACGTTGTCACGTTGCGGGAG